>CALVTV010000141.1 GCA_944363005.1 uncultured Clostridia bacterium
CAACGAGTCCGGAGCGGTAACCGCCGCCGGACCCAGCATTGCACGCCATACGCCCGCGTCTAGATAACGCGCGACGGTCTGCGCATCGCGCACACCTCCGCCCACCTCTACACGCAACCCGCTCTCCCGAACAATCCGCTCGACAGTCGAAAGGTTGGGCGTGCCGCCGTCGCGCGCGCCCTCCAGGTCGACCACATGCGCATAGCGCGCCCCGCAGGCGGCAAAGTCGCGGGCCACAGCTGGGGGATCGTCGTGATAGACGGTCATCTGCGCGTAGTCCCCGCGCAGCAGGCGCACCGCGCGGCCGCCAACCAGGTCAATCGCGGGAAATAGCTCCATAGAGGCCTCCTTCTCACTTGCTGATCTCGTATTTACCCTTCCGCGCAGGGGCTGCTTCAAACCGCCGCGAAGCGCAGTAGGGTTCTTTGGACAATGTTCCCAGGCGGGGTTCGGGGCGGCAGCCCCGCCGTTTCCCCCTTACTGCCGTGAAAAGTCCGCCGTGCAGAATGCGCGCAGGATGCCCAGACCGACTTCCCCGCTCTTCTCCGGATGGAACTGACAGCCCATGACACAGCCCTTGGCGACGGCCGCCGCGACCTCAATGCCGTATTCCGCTGTCGCCAACAGCGCCTCGCCGCATCCCTGCGCGCTGAAGCTGTGAACAAAGTACACGCAGTCGCCCTCCCGGACACTCTGCATCAGCGGATGCTCCGGCCGCAACAGGTGCAGCTCGTTCCAGCCGATGTGGGGCACCTTGAGCCCCTGCGGCAAGCGCGGCGCCATAGCCGTCACCTCGCCGGGAATCAGCCCCAACCCCTCATGCACGCCGTACTCGTGACTGCGCGCAAAGAGCAGCTGCATGCCCAGGCAAATGCCCAGCACCGGCTTGCCGCAAGCGGCCTGCTCGCAAACAACGCGGTCCAGCCCCGTCTGTGCCAGGCGCGCGCGGGCGTCCCCAAACGCCCCCACACCGGGCAAAATCACCCTGTCCGCCCGGCGAATTTCCTCCGCATCGCCGGTGATAACGGCCTCCTGGCCGATCCTCGCCAGCGAACTGCGCAGGGAAACCAGGTTCCCCACGCCGTAATCGATCACCGCAATCACGTCAGCACCCCCTTGGTCGAGGGAATCTCGTCGCCCAATCGCGCGTCCCGCTCCACCGCTTCGCTCAGCGCGCGCCCGAAAGCTTTGAACATCGCCTCCACGATATGGTGCGCGTTCGTTCCATCCATTTGACGGATGTGCAGCGTCACGCCCGCCCGGCGGGCAAGCGCCCAGAAGAACTCTTCCACCAGTTGCGTATCAAATGTGCCGATTTTCTCTACCGGAATTTGCGCCTGCATGCGCAGCAGGCCCCGGCCCGACAGATCCAGTGCGCAGAGCACCAGCGCTTCATCCATCGGCAAGAGCATGCTGCCATAGCGCCGGATGCCGCGCTTTTCGCCCAGTGCCTCGCAAAGCGCTTCGCCCATCACGATGCCCACATCCTCGACCGTGTGGTGATCGTCCACCTGCGTGTCGCCGTGGCAGGTCACCTCCAGGTCAAAGCGCCCATGCCGCGCAAAGAGCGTGAGCATGTGGTCGAGGAAACCCACGCCGGTGTTCACCCGGCTTTGCCCCATCCCGTCCAGGTTGAGCCGCAGCGCAATCTGCGTTTCCGCGGTCGTCCGCTCTATTTTAGCCTCACGCACGCGCCGCTCCCTCCTCTCGTATCTCCGCGATAGCGGCAAGCAGCGTCTGCATCTGCGCCTGCGTGCCGATGGTGATGCGCAACCACTGCGCAATGCGTGGCGCGTTCCAATGGCGCACGAGGATGCCTCTCGCCCGCAGGGCCCGTTGCAGCAACCCGGCATCCATGTCCGAAGACCGCGCAAACACGAAATTGCCCAGCGACGGCAACACCTCAAACCCCAGCGCGCGCAGGCCCCGCGTTGTCTCCTCGCGCGCCTGCATGATCAGGCGGCAGTTCGCCCGGTAATACGCATCCTCCCGGCAGGCCGCCACGCCCGCCGCCTGCGTCATCCGGTTTACACTGTAGAGGTTGACAGCGTTGCGCAGTCTCTGCAGCTCCGCAATGCGCGCCGGACATCAGAGCACATACCCCAGCCGTGCCCCCGCCAAAGAGCCGTATTTGGAGAACGTGCGCATGATCAGCACGTTTTCCAGGGTCTCGATGAGCGGCTGCGCGCTCTGCGATCCAAAATCGACATACGCCTCGTCCACCACGAGCATATGCGCCGGATTGCTCAGCGCGATCTCGCGCAGTTGCGCCACGGGGATAGCCAAACCCGTCGGCGCATTCGGATTGGCCAGCACCACATGCGCGCCGCAGGCCAGATAATCGCGGTAATCGACGCTGAAATCCTGGCAAAGCGGCACGCGGCGCAGGGGAATGCCAAGCGCAGCAGCGAACAAATCGTAATACCCGTACGTCACATCCGGCAGGGCAATGGGATGCGCGGCGTCGCCATAGGCCATGAACACGAAGTAAAGCGCTTCGTCCGAACCGTTCGTGGCCATCACCTGTTCGGGGCGCACACCGCAAAGGCCGGCAAGCGCCGCGCACAACTGCGCGCAATCCGGGTCGTTGTAATATTGCAGGCTGTCCACTTCCTCAGCAATCGCCTGACGAACGCCGGGCGACGGCGGAAACGGCGACTCATTTGTGTTCAGCCGCATGCAGTTTTCCTCGTGCTCACCGGGCACGTATGCGGGCAGATCCGCAAAGCGATCGAGCAAAAACATCACTCCACCTCCCCTGTGCGGATCAGCGCGGCGCGGGCATGCGCTTCCAGGCCCTCCGCGCGGGCAAACGTGGCGATATCCTCGGCCACGCTGGCCAGCGCTTTTTGCGTATAGTAGGTGAACTGTGTCTTTTTGATAAAGTCATCGACACCGAGCGGGCTGGAAAAGCGCGCGGTACCCGAGGTGGGCAACGTGTGATTCGGCCCGGCCAGGTAATCGCCCAGCGACTCCGGGCAATAGCGTCCCATAAACACAGAACCTGCGTTTTTCACCAGCGGCAGCAAGCGCTCCGGTTCCTCGACGCACAGCTCCAGGTGCTCGGGGGCCAGCAGGTTGGCCGCCTCCATCGCCTGGGCGATGTCGTCGGTGACAATGATCTTTCCGTTGCGCTCAATCGATTCACGAGCGATGGATTCGCGCGGCAAAAGCGCCAACTGGCGCTCCAGTTCCGCGGCGACGGCCTGCGCCAGCGTCCGGCTGTCCGTGACGAGCACGGTGGAAGCCAGCCGGTCATGCTCGGCCTGACTGAGCAGATCCGCCGCAACGTACGCCGAATTGCTCGCCCCGTCGGCCACCACGAGGATTTCACTGGGCCCGGCGATCATGTCGATGCTCACCTGCCCATAGACCTGCCGCTTGGCCTCCGCCACATAGGCGTTGCCCGGCCCCACGATCTTGTCCACGCGCGGCACCGTCTGCGTGCCGTAGGCGAGCGCGGCAATGGCCTGTGCGCCGCCGACGCGGAACACGCGGTCCACGCCGGCCAGCTGTGCGGCCGCCAGAATGGGCGCCGCGATTTCGCCGGATGGCGAGGGCGGGGAAACCATCACGATCTGACTGCACCCGGCGATCTTGGCCGGTATCGCGTTCATGAACACAGTCGAAGGGTAGCTCGCCGTCCCGCCGGGAATGTACAGCCCTACGCGCTCAATGGGCGTGATCTTCTGTCCCATATACGACCCGTCCGGTCCCTGGATGCAAAAGCCTTCGCGCACTTGCTTTTCGTGGAACGCGCGAATGTTCCCGGCGGCGCGCTCCATGGCCCGGCGCAGTGCCGGATCGATGGCCTCCAGCGCCGCTTCCATGCGCTCGCGCGGCACCTCCATTTCGCTCAGCTGCGCGTGGTCAAAGCGCGCGGTATACTCCAGCAGCGCCGCGTCCCCGCGCGCGGCCACGTCTTCCACGATAGCGCGGACCGCCGGACCGACGCCGCTGGATGCCAGGCTGCGCATGAGCAGCTGCGAAGGGTCCGTCTGCGCGTAATCCAAAATGGTGATCATGTCGCTCTTCCTCTCTTCGGTTCATGCACGGGCATCCGTCTGGCGGCGCACGCCCTCCATCAGCCCGCGGATCTGTGTCTCCTTGAATTTGAAGCTCGCCTTGTTGGCGATGAGACGCGCGCTGATGGGCACAATTTCCTCGAGCACGGCCAGCCCGTTTTCCCGCAGCGTCGTGCCTGTTTCCACAATATCCACAATCACGTCCGAAAGCCCGACCAGCGGTGCCAGTTCGATGGAACCGTTGAGCGGAATCAACTCAATCTCCCGGCTGCGCGCGCCAAAGTGATTGCGCGCGATGTGCGGGAACTTGGTGGCGACCCGCAATGCGCGCGTGTGGTCATCCACAAAATCCTTCGGCCCAGCCACACACATGCGGCAGCGCCCCATGTGAAGATCCAGCAATTCGTAAATGTCAGGCTGGTATTCGAGCAAAATGTCCTTGCCCGCAATGCCCACATCCGCCGCGCCGCGTTCCACGTAGATCGCCACGTCCGACGGCTTCACCAGAAAGTAACGCACGCCGTCGTGCTCAAACGTCAGCCTTCTGTTGTCGCTCAGCAGATCCGGGCACGGATAGCCCGCCCGCGCCAGGAGCGCGTACGCCTTTTCGCCCAGGCGGCCCTTGGGCAACGCCACGTTCATCATACGCCGGCCTCCCCTTCGCCAAGCGCCACGCGCCGCTTGTACGTGCAGGTGACGCGCCCCTCGCGCTGCACGCGCACGCTTTCGCCGCCTGCGATGATCGCCTCTGCCGCACGCGCCACCTGAGCAGCGTCTGCGTCCTTTCCATAGATCAGCAGCACATCCACGTCGGGCCGCTTCTGCGGCGGCAGGGACTGTTCCAGCGCGCTCAGATCCACCGCAAAGCCGATCGCCTCGCCGCTGTGGCCCATGCGCATAAGCAGCGGATCATAGCGCCCGCCGGTGAGCACGCTCGTTGGCACGCCCTCGATAAAACCCGAAAAGATCAGGCCGTTGTAGTAATTCATGTCGTTGACCACCGACAGATCGAGCCGGATGCGCTCTCCGCCGGTTTGCCGCATAACCTTTGCAAGCGCACGAAGCCGGGCAAGCGGCGCGCGGCAGGCTTCCGGCAAATCCAGTCTGTCAAGTTGCTCGAGGGCCGGTTCCAGCGGACCGCCCGCCTCTGTCAGCGCTTCCAGCAGTGCCTGCGTGCGCGCGTCGATGCCCTGAGCAGCGCATGCCTCGCGCAGTCCGTGCAGGTTCTTCTGGCTGATGGCCGCCAGGATCGCTTCGTGGCCCTCGCGCTTGCCCAACACCCCCGCAATCAGCCCCATGTCCGACACGTCCAGCACGTAGTTCGGGCTGATCGTCTCCAGGCTGCGCGCCGCCAGCATCAGCACCTCGCCCATCGCATACAGATCGACCTGCCCGATGCACTCCACGCCCACCTGCATGATCTCCCTGAAGCCATGCGCCCCGTGCGGCACGCGGTAAGCCGTCTCCGCATAGCACACCCGCAGCGGCAGTTCCTCCTCGCGCGCGTTCTTGACGATGGAAAGCGTGATGTCCGGCCGCAGCGCCATGAGCTTGCCGTCCGTATCGCTGAAGGACAAAATGCGCTCGCTGCCCAGAAACTTCTTGTTGCGCAGATACAACTCATACTCCTCAAACCGGTTCACCCGGTAGGGCCTGTATCCATACGTCTGATAGAGCGCCCTGAGCGCGATGGAAATGCGCTCATCCTCTCTGAGGTTCCCGTTCATCCGCTTCCTCCTCAAGCCGCTCCAGCATCAGGCGGTAACCGCCCGCGCCGTAATCCAAGCACCGTTTGACGCGCCCGATCGTCGCCGAACTGACCCCCGTGGCCTGTGTCACCTGCTGATAGGAGCTGCCCGAGGAGAGCAGCCGCGCGATCTCCAGCCGCTGGCCAAAGTCGCGGATTTCCTTGTTTGTGCACAGGTCCTCGAAGTACAAGTAGCATTCTTCCACGCTGCGCAGCTTTAGAATTGAGCTAAACAGCGTATCCGTCAGTTGATCGCGTCTCAGACTCATCCTCCGGCACCTCACTTCTTTAATGTGCTGTTATTGTAGCACGTTAGTGTGCTAAAGTCAAGGAGATTTTAAAGAGGATCTAGGAAGGCCGTTCGAACCCGTATCCTTTCTCGTTTCGCGCGTGTCGCGGATACGCATGCCGATGGCTTGAGGAAAGGGTGTGCATAGATCACGATGGCTGAATTGCAGCTTTCAAAACGCATCCACCCGTTGTATAATATGAAAAGCATCATTCAGGCAAAGCCGCGCACGGTGGATTCAACGCACCGTTTCCCAGGCAATGCGTTTTTCAGGTCCGGATCAGCGCCGTGTATCGCTCAACAGCCTGCATTGCCCGCCTTCCATACCATCGCGCCGCGCCCGATATCCCGGCTTTCGCCCCTGACGTCACACGATAACCGTCGTGATTTCTTCATTTATAAATACAGTACAAGACAGGAGAATGATGAATGTCCCTGCCCATCTACGCCGCCCCGCTCGAGGGCGTCACCGACGCGGTGTTTCGCCGCGTGCACAGCGCGCACTTCTCAGGCGTTGCTAAGTACTTCATCCCCTTCATCAGCCCCACCCAAAACCTCTGCCTCACTTCGCGCGACCTTTCCGCCGTTGCCCCGGAGCAGAACGCGGGTCTGTACGCCGTGCCCCAGGTGCTCACCCGCAACGCGGACCACTTTCTCTGGGCCGCGCGCACGCTCTTTGACCTGGGGTACGGCGAGATCAATCTGAACGCCGGTTGCCCCTCCGGAACAGTCACGGCCAAGGGAAAGGGCGCAGGGATGCTCGCCGGCGTCAGTACACTGGCCTTTTTTCTGGATGACATCTACGCGAAGGCGCCGCTGAAAGTCTCCATTAAGACGCGCATCGGCTACACCTCGACGGAGGAATTCGGCCGCATCCTCGAGCTCTACGGACGCTATCCCGTTCACGAGCTGATCATCCACCCGCGCACGCGCGGCGAGTTTTACAAGGGCAAGCCGCACCGGGACATCTATGCGCAGGCACTCAAAGATACGTCGCTCCCTCTCGTCTACAACGGCGACCTGTTCACGGCGTCGGACTGCCGCGCCTTTGAAACGGCCTTTCCCGGCACGCGTGCGCTGATGACCGGCCGCGGGCTGATCGCCAACCCCGCGCTCGCACAGGAATACGAGGGCGCGGAGCCGCTGTCCCGCGAAGCCCTGCGCGCCTTTGTGGAGGATTTGCTGCGCGCCTATCTGGAGCGCTATCCTGCGCATGTCGCCGTCGGCCGCATGCGCGAGGTGATGAAGCACGTGACCTGTTGCTTTGAGGACGCCTCCAAGGTGGCCAAGGCCATTCGCAAGGCGGACAAATTGCCCGCCTATACCGACGCGGTCGCCCGCCTGTTTGACTCCTGCGTTCTGCGCGCACAGCCTGGGTTTGTTCCGGAAGCGTAGATCTCCACTTTCTCAAAATATTCAGGTATAATTTATTGTTTCACTCCACTTATCCAAAGATAGGCGGAGTAATTCGTTTCTATTGCTCCACTTACAATTCAACTACTTAAAAGGAGCTGGGCTCATGGGCTACTGGGTTTTCATGCTGATGTCGGATCTGCTCGTGCCGCTGGTGATGATCGGCTTCGGCGCGCTGTTTATGTTTCGCCCGCCGCGCACCATCAACAGCCTGTACGGCTATCGAACGCGCCTTTCCATGAAAAATGAGGACACCTGGGCCTTCGCCCATCGCTATGCAGGGCGCGTCTGGCTGATCGGCGGTCTGATTCTGCTGCCCATTGCGGCGCTCGCCATGCTGCCGGTCATAGGTCGGGACGAACAGACCGTGGGCACATGGGGCGGCATCGTCTGCATCCTGGAGCTCATCCCGCTGGCCGCCTCCCTCATCCCCACCGAGCTCGCGCTGCGGCGCACGTTCGACGACCAGGGAAACCGGCGCGCAAAACGCTGACGCATGCCTTTGGGCTCGTGCCGGATTCAGCATTCCTGCGTCATCTTTGTCTATTGCGCTGTCTGGCCGTTTTTGCTATACTGAAATCAGGATTGTTTCTTGACTTCAGTGCAAAAGGAGGATTTCGAGATGGATAAAACATCTTGGATCAGTGGGATCGTCAATATCCTGGTAGGCCTGTATAATCTGGGACTTGCTATCTGGATGACCCTGACCGGCGCTTCCGCGATAGCAACGGGCGCCCTATTCTTTGTTTCCGGCTCCCTATTGACACTCGGAATCGTTTTTCTTTGGGTGTTCAGGGCCAATGCCTTGAGGGCAAAAGAGAACGGGGGCTGTCCCGATTCAAGTGAGTTGTAACCCCAAACGCTATATCCTTATTCTGCATCCATTCTTCGATTGAGTGTCCTCTTGATCCCCGATTATTCCCCCGGCTTTCCATCTACTTTGCCGCGCTTTTGCGCGGCCTGCGGCTGCATTCGCCCTTTTATAGCAAAAAAGGCGCTCTCCGTCCTGCGGAAAGCGTCTTTTATTCATTTTATCGCTCATCCGATGCGCAGCGCACCGCGCGCGATCAGTTTGCCGTTTTCCCGGCTGAAGAGCAGAATGCCCTCGCCGGAGAAATCCAGGCGGACCTTCTGACCGAGCTTGTAGGTCACGCCGCCGAAGACCACGCCCGTAAGCAGGAACCCGCCCACGCGGACCTTGACCGTCGTCTCCATGCCGGTGGGCATGGCCGAGAAGATCTCGCCCTCCAGCGCGCCGCCGTCGTAAATATGCAGGTTCTCCGGCCGCACGCCGAGCACAAAATCCTCGTGCGTGAGCGCCGTTTCCTCCTCGAACTCGCTCTCCTCGACCTTGGCGATGTGGTGCTTGAAGCGCACGTCCTTGTTGACCTTTTCCACCGTATGCACGTCGGTATGCGCCGCGGCGGCCTCGTCCTCCCGGGCAAACCAGGCGCGCACGCTGACCGGTTCCGCCGGGGTGTATTCGGCCTTCACGCCCTCCAGGACCGTCAGCTCCAACGCACCGTCCTGGCGCTGCGTGCCGCGCGCGTCGATGAAGTTGATGGCGGGATTGCCCACAAAGTCCGCCACAAACAGGTTGTTCGGCCGGTTGTAGACCGTCAGCGGCTCGTCGTATTGCTGCAAAACACCGTTGTCGATCAGGCAAATGCGTGTGGCGAGCGTCATGGCCTCCATCTGGTCGTGCGTCACGTAGACGAACGTGGAGCCGGTTTCCAGGTGCAGCCGCTGCAACTCGGAACGCATCTCCAGGCGCAACTTGGCGTCCAGGTTGGAGAGCGGTTCGTCCATGAAGAGCACCTTCGGGTTGGGCGCGAGCGTGCGCGCGATGGCCACGCGCTGCTGCTGGCCGCCGGAAAGCTCGCTGGGATAGCGGTCCATGAACATGCCGATCTTCACAATCCGTGAGACGCGCCGCACGATCAGGTCGATTTCCTCGGCCGTCATCTTGCGCACACTGCGCACCGGCTTGCCCTCGCGAAGGACGGTGAAGTCCTCCGACAGCGTGCAGCCGTTCTTGCGATTCTTCTCGCGCTGGGCTTCGATCTTCTGGCCGAGCTTGTCGCGCTCGCGGGCGGCGGCGCCCTGCGCGTCCGGCGACGCCTCCAGTTTCAGCGCAAGCAGCGCTTTGGCCGAATACTGGCTGATCTCGTAGAGATCGATCAGCCGCAGCAGCGCCTTCGCCGTGTTCAGCTTGCCGCGCTTGTCATAGCATTCGCGAACGGCGCGCACGACCTCCTGCGGTTTTTGAAGAATCTCGAGCAAGCGGCTTGCGGTTCGCGCCTCAAAGTCGATCTCGTCCATCTCCTCCTTGACGTTGGTCAGGCCGAAGGAGATGTTCTGATAGACGGTCATGTTCGGCCAGAGCGCGTAGTTCTGGAACAGGAAGCCCACGCGGCGCTTGTTGGCCGATACGTTGATGCCCAACGCAGAATCGAATACCGGCACGCCGTCGATGGTGATGCGGCCGCTGGTGGGCGTTTCCAGGCCGGCGATCATGCGCAGGGTCGTAGTCTTGCCGCATCCGGAGGGGCCCAGCAGCGTGACGAACGCATTGTCCTCGATCGTCAGGTTCAGGTTATCCACAGCGTAAAACTGTCCCCAGCGCTTGGTGACATTCGTCAGTTCAATCCGAGACATTTAATTCCCTCCTCCAATACCGCTGTCGATGCTTGCGCCCGTCAGCTTGTTGATCACCGCGTTGCAGATGAGGATGAACACGATCAAAATCAGGTTGATGCCGCTGGAGAACGCATACAGGCCCATCTCGTCGAAGTAATCGAGCATCGTGGTGATGATCTTCGTCTGCGAACACAGGAGCATGAAGAGCGTCAGCTCGCGCACGCAGGTGATGAACGGCAGCAGATAGCCGCTGATGATGGACGTGCGCTGAATGGGAATGATGATGCGCAGCATGCGCTTGTGCCAGGGGATGTCCTGGATGACGGCGGCCTCTTCAATCTCGCCGGAGAGCTGCATCATCGAGCTGAGCGCAGAGCGGCTGGCGAACGGGATGTACTTGACCACGCCCGCGAGCACCAGCAACAGATAGGTGTTGAATATGCCCATGGAGGAGCCGAACACGAAGAACGCAACGCCGACCGCCAGCGAGGGCATCAGATACGGCAAAAACGCCATGTTGTTGACGTAAGCGGCCCATTTGCTTCTCCGGTTCTTGCTCACGCAGTAGCCCACCAGCAGGCCAATCGTACCGGCGATGAGCGCGCAGCACAGCGCCACGATCATCGTGCCCTTGAACGCGCCCCAGATGGCGTCGTTGAAGAGAATGCCCTTCTGGCCGTACATGCCGTTTTCGGTGATGTTTTCGCTGGTGATCCACCACTTGGCCGTCAGGTTGCCGGCCACGCCGTTGCGGATGAAGCTGTAATCGCCGGGGTTGGGCAAAAATGTCTCGATGGCAAAGAGGATGATCGGCAAAATACCCGTGAAGAACGTCGTCAGGCAGAACAGCGCGCTCACCAGCGGCCTTCCGAGCTTGCCCAGGTTCACCAGCGAAATCTGGCTCGATTTGCCGGTGACGGTCGTGTAGCTCTGGCGGCCGGACGTCGTCCTCTGGTTGACGATGAGAATCAGCACGCCGAAGAGGATCATGATGACCGCCAGGATGCTGGCCTCACCCGCGCGCTTTTCGCCCATCTGCACGTATTTGGTGCACAGCGTGGTCAGGTTCAGGTAGTGCGGCACGGGGTAGGAGCCCATCGCGCTGGAGAACACGAGCAGCACCGTGCTCAGCACGGCGGGCTTGACCAGCGGCAGCGTCACGCGCGCGAAGATCTTCAGGCGCGGCGTGCCCATGATGGAGGCGGCTTCCTCGAGGTTGGCGTCCATGTTGCGGAAGATGCCGCCGATGAGGATGTAGGCGAACGGCGCGTAGTGCAGCGAGAGCACCATCACGCTGGGGAACATGCCCTCGCACCACCACAGCGGCATGCGCACGCCGAAGAGCGCGGCCAGTAGGCCGTCGGATGTGCCGGTGACGACGTTGGAATCGAAGAGGTTCTGCCAGATGACGGCCAGCGTCCACTGGGGCATGATGTAAGGAAAGATGAAGATGGAGCTCAGGTACTTTTTGAAGCGCATGTTCGTGCGCGTGACCAGGTAAGCGAACATGCCGCCGTAGACGATGGCGCCCACACAGGAGAACACCGAGAGCAACACCGAGTTGAGCAGCGGCGTCCAGAGGTTGATGGTGGCCAGGCGGCCGGTAAACAGGTCAATCCAGTTGTAGAAGGTATAGCCTTCGGTCAGGCCGGTATAATGGGCATCGACCGAGCCCACATGCACCGTGACGGTATCCAGCAAAATGGAGATCATCGGTGCGATGGTGGAGACGGTGAGCACGATGCCCAGCGCCAGCAAAATGGCGTTTTGCGGCTTGGACAGGTACGTCCGCACGCGATTCAGGCGCGCGCGGGAGCGGCTTACGCTATGCTGCATGAAATCCCCCCTTTACCCAGACGAGGGGCATGAGAACTCATGCCCCTCGCCCCGATGGATTGAGCGATCCCGCGGATCACTTGTTGCCCACGATCATGTCGATCCAGTCGCCCAGGTCGAAGGAGACCTGCGCGCAGTATGCCGGGTCCTCGACGACCAGACGGCCGCCGTCGGCGGAAATCCACCACTCGTAGCCGCGGTCGTTCTTGGCGTCATACGTGTTCACGCCGTCCACGTAGCCGTCCTGGGAGTGGTCCTGCATGCAGACCGGGTTGGCGCTGTAGCCGCCCATGTCCTTGCCCCATGCGGCAAAGCCTTCGTTGGTGGTGGTCATGTAGGCGATGAACGCGCAGGCCGTCCACGGCAGCGGAGAGGTCTTGGGGATCATCAGGTAGTGCTTGTAGGCGTAACCGCCGATGCCCTGATAGCCCTCCTGATAGGCGGCGATCTTGACGTTGTTGACGGACGTCTCGGCGGATTCCTCCACAGAACGCAGCTTGGAGTAGACCAGCAGGCCGCTTTGATCCTTGGCGGAGGCGGTCACCAGCGTGTTGCAGATGGGGCCGTCGTCGGTCTGCTCGTTGTACTGCTCGCACCAGAGCTTGATGAACGCCAGCGCGTAAGGCGCATTCTCGGCCTCCAGGCCCAGCGCCGCGGCTTCCGGTTCCATCTCGGCGACAACCGCCGCGATGCGGTCCTTCTCGGCGCCCTCCAGCGCGTCAAAGGCGTCCTTGAGGTAGTTGGCGTAGGTCTCGTAGGTCAGCATATAGAGGAAGTTCTTGCCGACCAGCTCGGAGTTGACGCCCATGTACAGCGGCGCCTCGCCCTCGGCCACGAAGTCCCAGCAGTTGTCAAACGTCTTCTCGCCCACGCAGTTGTACATGAAGACCTTGTTGAGCGTTTGCAGCGCGAGCGGGTTGTCGTTGCCCTCCACGGCGACGCCCTCGCCCTCGGCCCAGTCCTTCGGGATGAAGTTGAGCAGGTTGCCGGTGTCGATCATCTTGGTCTGGATCTGGTTGCCGTCCTGAATGAGCGTCATGGCGTAGATGTGGTTGGCGCTCTTGATGTCGGCGTTGAGCGTGGTGAAGATGGAGTTGTTCTTGGGCTGGCTCCATTCAATCACGCCGTCATAGCTGGGGTCGATCGTCTTGAGCATCTCCACGAAGCTCGCGCCGGCCGTGCTGCCGCGCGAGGAGTTGCCGATGCCGTAGAGCGTCTTGCCCTTGGATTCCTCGATGGCCTTGGCATAGAGTTCCTCATTGCTCATGGTCTGCGCCTGAGCGATGACCTCTTCCACGGATTCGGCCAGCGCGATGCAGGACACCATCATCAGGGCCAGAGCCAAAGCGACGCAAAGGATCTTTTTCATGTGCGTATCTCCCTTCCCGGGTCGATGGGTTCAGGTGCGCGGTTATTCCATACCGCCTTCTACCTTATATGATACGCACAGAATAACAAAAAGGAAACTGGACAATCCTGATATTTACCCCGTCAATCCTGACATCTTTTGAACAAATCACACGCGCGTAATCTGTTCAATCCGTCAAGCGCGCTGTTCCTGCACCTCCGAGGGAGAAAGGCCGGTGAGCTTTTTGAACGTCGATGAAAAATATGCCACGTCCTTGTAGCCCACCGCCGCGGCCGCCTCGTAGACCTTCACCCGGCCGGTGGAAAGCAGTTTCATCGCCATGCGGATGCGATATTGCGTCAGGTAGCCGGTGACGGTCGTGCCGGTCTGCTTTTTGAACACGTGGGAAAGATGCCCCTCGCTGACGTTCAAGTGTGCAGCGATGAGCGCAATGGAGATGTCCTCGTCGGCGTCATGCGCGGCGATATAGGCCATCGCCTCGCGCGCATAGCCGCTGACCGCGCGCTGCTCCGCCGGGGAAGCCGGTTGCGGGGCGGGCGTCTGGGCGCCCTGCTCGCGCATGCGGCGGCACACGCGCAACACGGCGTGCGTCAGCTCCTGATCGTGAAACGGCTTGAGCAGGTAGTCGTCCGCCCCAAAGAGCAGCGCACTGCGCGCGTACTCGAAGTCGCTGTGCGCCGTCAGCACGATGCAATGTGCCCGGCAGTCCTCGCCGCGCAGCGCGTTCATCATCTCAATGCCGTCCATCTTCGGCATGCGGATGTCGGTGATGATCAGGTCGGGCGCAAGCTTGCGGGCCAGGGCCAGCCCCTCTTCCCCGTTGGCGGCCTCGCCCACCACCTCGCAGGAGAGCGCCGTCCAATCGACGCCCATCACAATCCCCCGGCGCACCAGGGGCTCGTCGTCCACCACGAGCACGCGAATCATGCCTTTCCCCCCTTTGTATGGCTCCCGGCGGGGCGCGCGGGCAGGCGCACCTCCACCAGGCATCCCTCGCCCGGCCTGCTGCGGATGCTCAGCCCATAGGCATCGCCAAAGTGCAGCCGCAAAATGCTGTCCACGTTGTAAAGCCCCAGGTGCTCGCCCGGCTTGCCGGACACCCCGAAACTCAGCGCGCCGGACTGCCCCGTCTCCATCCCGCGCCCGTTGTCCTGCACGAACAGGTGCAGTTCGCCGTCCATCTGCCGGGCATAGACCTTGATGTAGCCGTCGTCCATGTCGCGCACGCCGTGGATCACCGCGTTTTCCACGATCGGCTGAAGCACCATCTTCGGCACGAGCAGGTTCATCAGCGCGTCGTCCACCTCGATTTCGCAGGCAAAGCGATCCTCAAAGCGGATGAGCTGAATGTCGATGTAGCGCTCGAGCAACTCCAACTCGCAGCCGAGCGTCACGAACTCCTCGCCCGAGATGCTCGTGCGCAGGATCTTGGCCAAGTCCTGCGCGAGCGTCGCCACCTGCGGCACGCCGTGCGTGAGGCCCATCCACTTCATGGCGTCGAGCGTATTGTAAAGGAAATGCGGGTTGAGCTGCGCCTGCATCATCCGGATGCGCGTCTCGTCGAGCTCCTTCTGGCGCTCAACCGTGCGCCGAAGGTTCTGCTCGTATTCCTCCACCATGCGGTTGAAGCCCTGCGCCAACAGGCCCAGCTCGTCGTTCGTGCGCGGCGTGATGCGCACGGAGAGTTCCCCGCGCTGCACGCGCGCCATCGCCCGGGTCATCTCCTGCACGGGCCGGGAGATCACCCCGCTGAGCACAAGCGCCGCCCACACGCACAGCACCAGGCTGAGCGCGCCCATCGACGCGCCGAGCAGCACCACCGTGCGCGTCGTCTCCGCGGTGAACGTGCGCGGCTGGCTCAGCAGCAGCGTAAACCCGCTCACCGGCTCCACCCGCATGCCGTAATTGACGTCCCCTTGACCGAGCGCTTCCCCGTCGAGCCAGCGCTCGCGCAGCACAGCTAGGCTTGCGCCCGCCGTCTGCGTCTCCAAAATCAGCCGCCACTGCGGGGTGAGCAGCATCACGCCGCAGGACGAATCATGCGCCGCGGCGAGCATCGCGCGCAGCGCGTCCCCGTCAAGCCGCGCCAGCACGAAGCCCTCCCGCGTCTTTCGCGCGGCGTCGATCCTGTCCGCCTTTGCCGACGGCGCGAAAACCGTGTCTTCCTGTGCCATGGCGAGGATGCCCCAGTCGGTATCCATCCGCGCCTCGCCGCCGCGCAAGGCCTCCACGCAGGCGCCATCCGGGGCAAGCACGTACAGGTTTTCCACATATGTACACCCCGAGGCCGCTTCCACCATCGCTTCATACAGCGCCCGGCCGTCCTCCTCCCCGTCCACACGGCGGGAAAGCGCATCAAGCATGGCGTCCGTCTGCTCAAACACGGCGCCCAGCTGTGCCTGCATGGCCTCCAGTTGCTCCCCGGCGCTTTGCGCCTGCCGCCTGTCGCTGGACGCGATCAAAAGCGGCAGCATCAGCATCAGGCAGACGGCGATCGGCACGACGGCCACCAGCACCACCGTGGCGAACACGCGGGTATGAAACGCATGAAACCGCTTCTTCATGGCGCATCCTCCCCCGTCAGCATGCGCCAACGCGCCAGGATGGCCTCCCGCTGCGCGCTGGCCCAGGGAATGTCATAGGCGCATAGCGGCCCCTCCTGGGCCTCCTCGCCCTCAGGCGCCAGATCGCTGCGCACGCTCAGCCGGGCAAATGCGGTCTGCACGCGCCGCTGCACGGCCTCCCCGAGAATAAAATGAAGAAACGCCTGCGCGCCTTCGGGATGGCTGCAACCGGCGATGATCGCCGCCCCGTCCGGCACGGCGCTGGTGCCCTCCTGCGGCCAGACGATGCCGATCGGCTCCCCGTCGAGGATGCGTTTGCGGGCCGACTCCTCAAGCGTCACGCCGACCGGGCAGATCCCGCCCGCCACGGCCGTGATCACATCGCCGGAGTCCGGGAGCACCTGCGCCTTTTCAAGCAGGCGCGCGGGCACGTCCTCGTCGGGAAGCGCCTGGATCATCGTCGCCAGCGCCGTGAAACTCGAGCCGGAGACGCACGGGTCCGCAAACGCGATGCGCCCCGGAAAGTCGAGCAGCTGGGCAAAGCCCTGCGGGGGCGTC
This sequence comes from uncultured Clostridia bacterium, assembly GCA_944363005.1. Classification (GTDB taxonomy): domain Bacteria; phylum Bacillota; class Clostridia; order Christensenellales; family Aristaeellaceae; genus Ventricola. The sequence continues at coordinate 16,442 of CALVTV010000141.1, forward strand.
TTTACCAGGTGCCGGTTGTAGATGATGACGATCGGCAGGCGCGAGAAGGCGACAAAGCGCCCGTCCTCAAACGTGCAGTCCAGCCGAAGCGGCGCGCCGCCCGCGTCGCAGGGGGCAAAGCAGTCCGCATACGCCATCAGCGACTCCACACCCCCGCCGAACATGACGTCGGCCACCGGCTCCTCGCGCTCCTGGCGGATGCGCTCGAGTAGCCCGGCGGTTCCCCCCTCCACCACGCGCACCCAAATGCCCGTTTGCCGCTCAAACTCCTCGATGACCGGCCGGTAGACCTCCTCCTTGTGGGAGGTGTAAACCGTCAGGCGCATGGCTTGCGCGGGCGCGTTTTCCTGCGCCAGGCCCGGCAAAGCGACGAGCAGCGCAGCACACACGAGAATCAGAACGAGCCGCTTCATGCGACCGCCCCCTCTTTCTTCCGTATGGTTACATCATACCATAGAATCCCCGGTTTGTGGGCACGGATTTTACCGCCAAATCGCCCAAACGCACGCCGTTTTCAAACCGCTCCTTGCACTCTGCCGTGCTCCGTTCAAAGCTTTCAAACGCGCGCCGCGCCGCTTCCACATCAGCGTAGACCTTCCAGGCGCCCTGCGCCAGGCTGTCCCGCCCATCATGCGCGATGAAGCCCTCGACATCCGCCAGCGGATAGCCCAAAAACAGCCCCACTTCATGCGGAAATTCGCCCCCCGCCTCCATGCGCGCAACCAGCGTATCCACCGCCCGTTCCACGTCCTCCACCGGGTACCCGCGCTCCCAGAGAAAATCCGCCTCGTCGGGGCTCTCCAGCATCTGCGCAATCATCTGCGGGCGCTGCACCAGCACAAGCGTGCCGTTTCCCGTTTGAACCCGATGCAAGCGCAGGCCATGCGCCGCCCATTCCATTTCAAGTGCATGCATCTCGCGTCTGAGCCGGTCCTCGTCCATCTTCGGGGCAAACAGGCTGGCCGGTTTGAGCCCGCACAGCGTCGGCGCCGCATATTCGACCATCATTCTTCCGAGCATGATCATCCCTCCCCGGCCATTTTGCGCGAAAGCAGCGCGCCTCATGCGCCTGACCGCCCGCCGCGCAGGGCTTTACAGCGGCGCGCCGCCGTGCTATGCTGAAAGCAGATCCATGAAAAGGAGGAAACCCCATGGTTCAGCCCATCTGCCGGGACATGATTTTCCTGGCCCGCAAGGCGGAAGCCGCCACAGCAGAGGATGCAAGCCTCTGCCGGGATCTGGCCGACACGCTTTGGGCCCACCGGGAACACTGCGTGGGCATGGCCGCCAACATGATCGGCGCATGCAAGCGAATCATCGCCTTTTTCGACCAGAATACCATCGTGGTGATGGTCAACCCCGACATTTTCAGCCGAAGCGGCCCCTATGAGGCCGAGGAAGGTTGCCTCTCCCTGGACGGCATCCGCAAGACCCAGCGCTTTCGCACCATCCGCGTGCGCTATCAGGACGAGCGCATGCGCACGCACACCCGCACGTTCTCCGGCATGACGGCCCAGATCATCCAGCACGAAGTCGATCACTGCGAGGGCATCCTCATCTGAGAAACACGCTGGTTTCCTAAGCTCCGCGCGGCCTTCACGCCCACCGCTCACCCGGGCGCTTGACTATCCGACCAAGTTCAAAAGGAGGCAGACACATGCTTCAAAATCTGCTGATCCTCGCTTTGCTGGGGCTGCTCGTCGTTTCGGTCGTGGTGGGCCGTCTGCGCGCAAAGCGGCAAAAGCTGCATCGCAAGGCCCGCGCCTGGGGACCGGACGACCCACCGCATCCGCTCGACGCCGACGATTTGCAGGACATCGGCGCCTATTGCCGCGCGCAGGAGGCACCCTGCGCGATCGACGAAATTACCTGGAACGACCTGAACATGGACGAAATCTTCGCCGTGCTCAACCGCGCATGCAGCAACGTGGGCGAGGAAGCGCTCTACGACATGCTTCATCGCACGGACGTGGACGAAGAGACGCTGTCGCGGCGCATGCGCATCCAGCGCGCCGCCGGGGATGAAGCCGGGCGAACCGCCATGCGCAGTGCGCTTTTGCGCCTGGGCCACGGGCGTTATCACGGCGCACATCGCTACCTCTTTCGCCCCGCTTCCCGGCGTGTAGCGCACGGCCCTGTCTATCTGGCGCTGGGCCTCTCCCCGCTGGCCATTGCGTTGCTTTCCCCGCTTTTCTCGCCCGCGCTGCTGTTGGCGCTGATCCCGGCCTTTGCCGTCAATCTGTTCGTCTACTACCGTTCCAGCCGCATCTTCATGGCGGAAATCGCGTCGGTGCGCCACATCGCCTCCGTCATCGAAACGGCGCGCAAGCTGAGCGCCTGCCTCCCCGAATCCCTCGCAGACATCCGCGACGAGATGGCCTCGCTCACGCGAAAGCTGCGCGCCGTGCGCCGTTGGAGCGCGCTCTTTGCGATGCAGCGCGTCGGGGACTTTGACTTTTTGACGGATTACCTGCGCATCTTCTTTCAGCTGGACATGATCTGCCTCTCCCGGCTGAGCGCCAGTTTTGAGCGGGAAAATGCCGCCCTGCGCAGGCTCTACGCGCTGGTCGGGGAGCTGGACGCCTGCCTGGCCGTCGCCAGCTTCCGCGCGGACGCGCCGCAGGTCTGCGACCCCGCCTTCACGCAGGAGATGTGCATCACAGCCCGGGGCGTCGTCCATCCGCTGGTCAAGCATCCCGTCAAGAACGACATCACCTTCACCGGCAGCGCGCTGGTCACCGGTTCCAACGCCTCCGGCAAATCGACGTTCATCAAGGCGCTGGCCGTCAATGCGCTGCTGGCGCAGAGCATCGCCACCTGCCTGGCCGACGCCTTCTCGTTGCCCCGAGCGCGGGTGATGACCTCCATGGCGCTGCGCGACAGCATCTCCGGTGGCGAAAGCTACTTTGTCGTGGAAGTCCGAAGCCTCAAGCGCCTGCTGGACGCGGTGAGCAGCGGCGAGCGCGTGATCTGCATGATCGACGAAATCCTGCGCGGCACGAACACCGTGGAGCGCATCGCCGCTTCGCGCGTGCTGCTCTGCGCGCTTACCCGGGAAAACTGCCTGTGCATGGCCGCCACGCACGATCAGGAGCTGACCCGCCTGCTTCCAAATTTCCGCCAGCTTCACTTTGCGGAAACCGTGACCGCGGAGGGCATGACCTTCTCCTACACGCTTCGCGAAGGCCCTTGCCTCACGCGCAATGCGCTGCTGCTCATGCGCCAGATGGGCTTCCCCGGGGACGTCACCCGGCGCGCGGAGGAAAGCGCACGCGC
>CALVTV010000142.1 GCA_944363005.1 uncultured Clostridia bacterium
AAGAGATTTGACATTCAGCGCGGCTTCCCCGGGAGCGCGCATACAGGAGGTATCCGCACATGGACAACGCCATTCTTTCCATTCGCGACGTGCGCGTCGTCTTTGAGGACGGCTTTACCGCGCTGGGCGGCGTGAGCATCGACATCGGCCAAAACGAGTTCGTAACGCTCCTTGGCCCTTCCGGCTGCGGCAAGACGACGCTTTTGCGCTGCATCGGCGGCTTTGAGCGCCCCACCGGCGGAGAAATTCTCTACAAGGGGCAAAACATCATCCCGCTGCCGCCGTACAAGCGCGCGATCAACACGGTTTTCCAGCGCTATGCGCTCTTTCCGCACCTGAACGTTGCGCAGAACGTCTCCTTCGGTCCGGACTTGCGCGGCGAGGACAAGAAAAAGACCGCCCAGGAGGTCAGCCGGATGCTCGAGCTGGTCGGCCTGGCCGGGTTTGAGAAGCGGCGGATTGCCAGCCTCTCCGGCGGCCAGCAGCAGCGCGTGGCCATCGCGCGCGCGCTCATCAACCGGCCGGACGTGCTGCTTCTGGATGAGCCGCTGGGCGCGCTCGACCTCAAGCTGCGCCGCGAGATGCAGCTGGAGCTCAAGCGGATTCAGCGCGAGAGCGGCATCACCTTCATCTTCGTGACGCACGATCAGGAAGAGGCGCTCACCATGAGCGACCGCATCGCGGTCATGCGCGCGGGGCACATCCTGCAACTGGGCACCCCGGAGGACATCTACAACGAGCCGCAGAACGCGTTCGTCGCGGATTTCATCGGCGACAGCGACATCCTGCCGGGCGTGATGGTGCGCGACCGGCTGGTGCGCCTGCTGGGCTGCGACTTCCCGTGTGTGGACAGCGGTTTCGGGGAAAACGCGGAGGTGGACGTCGTGTTGCGGCCGGAGGACGTGAAGCTCAAGCCCATCGACGATCCGGTGCAGGGCGTGCCGGAGGGCGTCGTCGAGTCGCTGCTGTTCAAGGGCGTGCACTATGAGATGAAGGTGCGCGCGGGCGAGAACGTGCTGCTGGTGCATTCCACGCATGCGCGGCCCGTCGGCACGCGCGTCAAACTGACCGTCGCGCCCGAGGACATTCAGGTCATGCGCAAGAGCGACTGTTCGCCGGACGTGCTCAAAAAGCACGCGCAGCGGTAAGGAGGCCCCGTCATGAGAAAAAACCGGGCACTGGCCGTGCCGTTTGCCCTCTGGGCGTTCATATTCATCGTCGTGCCGCTGCTGATGATCGGCTGGTACGGCATCACGGTCGAAGAATCCATTCCCTATACCGAGGTCACGATGGAGGACGGAAGCACCGCCTTTGAGCTGGAGGACGGCACCATCACCCTCGAGCGGCCGCAGAAGCAGACGGTCGTTTCGCTGAGCAATTTCAAGCGGATGATCGAGCCGACGTACCTCAAGCTGCTGCTGCGCTCGCTCAAGATCGCGGTCATCACCACGCTCATCTGCCTTGTGCTGGGTTATCCGGTGGCGCTGATCCTCAGCGGGCGGGATTTCAAGCGGCCGGCCCTGTGGCTAATGCTGCTGATTCTGCCGATGTGGATGAACTTCCTGCTGCGCACGTACTCGTGGATGTCGATCCTGGAAAACTCCGGCATCCTCAACAGCTGGATCACCGCGCTGCGCGAGCAGTTCCCCGCGTTTGACGCCTGGCTTACGAACATGGGCGTCGGCCGCAAGATCATCTTCCTGTATAACGAAAACGCGGTCATCCTGGGCATGGTTTACAACTACCTGAGCTTCATGATTATGCCGATTTACACCGTCATCGAGAAGATCGACGGCAGTCTGCTGGAGGCGGCCGCCGATCTGGGCGCAAGCCCCACCAAGAGCTTTCTGCGCGTGACGCTGCCGTATTCAATCCCCGGCGTGCTGGAAGGCGTCACGATGGTGTTCGTGCCGGCGGTGACGACGTTCGTCATCAGCCAGTTGATGGGCGGCGGCAAGGTGCCGCTCATTGGCGACATCATCCAGAACCAGTTCGGCAAGTCGAGCGACTGGCACTTCGGCTCCGCGCTCTCGCTGCTGGTGATGGTCGTGGTGCTCGCGTTCATGGGCGCGCTCAACCGCATTGACCGCGAGGAAGAACCGCAGAAGGAGGTGCGCATCCTCTGATGAAAAAACTGCGCAAGGTCTATATCGGCCTGATTCTCGTATTCCTGTATGCGCCCATTGCGCTGCTGATCCTCTATTCCTTCAACGACAGCAAGTCCCGCGCGGCCTGGGGCGGATTCACGCTGCGCTGGTATCAGGAGTTGCTGGCGGACGAGACGATCCTCTCCGCGCTGGGCACAACGCTCTCCATCGGCCTGCTCGCCGCCGTGATTTCCACGCTGCTGGGCACGGTCGGCGCGATTGCGCTCTATCAGATGAAGCGCGGGCCGCGCCACGCGATGCTCTCCGTGGTCAATCTGCCGATGCTCAATTCCGAGGTCGTCACCGGCGTGTCGCTGATGCTGCTGTTTGCGGCGGCGGGCGTGCAGACGGGCTATATGACGCTGCTGCTGGCGCATGTGGCGTTCTGCGTGCCGTATGTGGTGCTCAGCGTGCTGCCCCGGCTTCGCCAGCTTGACCCGCATCTGGCGGAGGCCGCGCAGGATCTGGGCGCGACGCCGCTTCAGGGCTTCTGGCGGGTGATCCTGCCGGACATCATGCCGGGCGTGTTTTCCGGGTTCATCATGGCGCTCACGATGTCCATCGACGACTTCGTGGTCAGCTTCTTTACAACCGGTTCCGGCGTCAGCAACCTGTCCATCACGATTTACACCATGGCCAAGCGCGGCATTTCCCCGAAGATCAACGCGCTTTCCACGATCATCTTCGCCTGCGTGTTCATCCTGCTCATCGGCATCAATCTGCAGGACTTGAGGAAGGATGGCCGCAGCAAGAAAAAGGTGGAGCAGGTGCGGATTCCGTATTAAACCGCGTGAAGCCGCCGGTGCTTTCCCAGCAACCCCATGGACAATTCATCCATTTTTCAGGAGGTACGAACCATGAAAAAGACGATCCTTGCCCTGGCAGTGCTCGCCCTGCTGTGCTGCCCGCTGCTGGCCCTGGCCAATGAGACGATCTACGTCTACAACTGGGGCGACTACATCGACGAAGCCGTGCTCGACATGTTCACCGAGGAGACCGGTATCGAGGTGGTCTACAGCATGTACGAGACGAACGAGGACATGTATGCCCGCATCGCGAACGGCGGCGAGAGCTACGACGTGATCTTCCCCAGCGATTACATGATCGAGCGCATGATTCAGGAGAACCTGCTGCAGAAGATCAACTGGGAGAACATTCCCAACGTGGCGAACATCGATCCGCGCTTCACGCACGAGAGCTATGACCCGAACTTCGAGTACTCCGTGCCGTATACCTGGGGCACGATGGGCATTCTCTACAACACGGAAACCGTGGAAGAGGCGCCCACCAGCTGGCAGGTGCTCATGGACGACACCTACATGATGGATATGCTGATGCTCAATTCCCCGCGCGATACGCTGGCGATTGCGCTGGTGATGTGCGGCCACGACCTCAACTCCGTCGATCCGGCGGAGCTTCAGGACGCCAAGAACCTGCTCATCGAGCAGAAGCCGCTGGTGCTGGCCTATGTCGTGGACGAGGTTAAGGACAAGATGATCGGCGGTGAGGCGAGCGTTGCGATGGTTTGGAGCGGCGACGCGACCTACTGCATGAGCGAAAACGACGCGCTCGATTACGTCGTGCCGGAGGAAGGCAGCAACATCTTCTACGATTCCATCTGCATTCCGGCGAACGCGCGCAACGTCTCCGGCGCGGAGAAGTTCATCGACTTCCTCTGCCGCGCGGACATCGCGGCGATGAACTACGAGTACGTGGGCTATGCGATTCCGAACACGGCGGCCATCGAGCTGCTGGGCGCGGAGGAGTACAATGCTTCCCCGGTCAACAATCCGCCGCAGGAGGTGCTCGACAAGTGCGAGGTGTTCAAGTATCTGGGCGATGACACCAAGCTCTATGACCAGATCTGGACGGAGATCATTTCCGAATTCTGATGAAGAAAAAAGGCAGGCGATGGCCGTAAGGGCTGTCGCCTGCCTTTGTGGTATGATAAGGCATCGGATAAGCGCGGCGGTTTGATGGGGTTAGAGGTAGCCGCCGTCCACGCCCAGCACCTGGCCGGTGATGAACGCGGCCTCGGGCGAGAGCAGAAAGGCCACGGCCTGCGCGACGTCCTGCGGCGTGCCCAGACGCCCGAGCGGGGTTTCTTCGGCGAGCATGGCTTTGGTTTGCGCGCTGTGCTCGTCCATCATGCGCGTATCGATGACGCCCGGGGCCACGCAATTCACGCGCACGCCGCTGGGCCCCAGCTCTTTGGCCAGCGCCCGGCTGAACCCAATGAGCGCCGCCTTGCTGGCGGAGTACGCCACCTCACAGGATGCGCCGACGCGGCCCCACATGCTGGAAATCGTCACGATTGCGCCGGTTTGCCGGCTGACCATGCCGGGCGCGAGCGCGCGGCAGAGGTAGAACGCGGAGGAGAGGTTGGTGTTCAGCACGGCATGCCACTGCGCGTCGCTCATGTCGCACAGAAGGCCCGTATGCGAAACTCCGGCGCACAGCACCAGCGCATCGACGTGATGGTAGACGCGCAACAGGGCTTTGCACATCGAGACGGCGGAAGCGCTGTCCGAGAGGTCAGCATACACGGCGTGGACGTCACAACCCTCGGCGCACAAGCGCGAGGTCAGCGCTTCCACGGCGGCGCGTCCCTGATGGGCGTGCGCGAGGACGGTATAGCCCTGACGGGCGAGAATTTCTGCGCAGGCGGAACCGATTCCGCCCGATGCGCCGGTGACCAGCGCGATTTTTCGGCTCATGAGGCTCCTTTCGCTTGACGGCACAACGGCCGGCAGCTATCATGAAACATGGAATTTCTTCACGCTATGGAGGTTTGAGATATGGCATTGCAGATTTACGCGGGAAAGGGATTTGATACCCAGAAGGCCGAGCGCTTTTTCAAGGAGAGGCGGATCGCCTATCAGCGCGTGGACGTGCTCAAGTACGGCATTGGCAAGCGGGAACTGGAGAGCGTCGCGGCGGCGGTGGGCCTTACTGAACTGTGCGACCGGGAGAGCAAGGCGTTCCGGGAGAGCGTATTGGCCTACACGCAGAACCGGGAAACCATCCTCGAGGGGCTGCTCGAAAAGCCGCAGCTTTTGAAATTGCCGCTTGTGCGCTGTGGGCGATTGGCGACGGTGGGGTATTGCCCGGAGACCTGGACGGCCTGGATCGAACAGAAGCGGATTTGACGTACGCTCGACCTCTTCTTTGAACAGGCGCGAAGCGAAGAAGGGAGTCTGAGGGACTGGCCCGGGGATCTCGCATCATCGCGCCGCTTGCGGCGCTCCTTACGATTCCCGACGCTCCGCCCCGCAGTTTCGCCCACTGGGCGCGCTGCGCCAACCGATTGAAACGGGTTATACAATGCGCTGCATTCAGCCGTTGCGCAACAGGAACGCCCAGTCCTCCGGAAAACCGCAAAGTCCGAGATCCGCTTCGGGGAATTCGTCCGCAAGCCGCGCGATGCCGTCGATCATCTTGGTGTAAACGGGGTGGTAACCGGCGACAGTGCGCAGCATGAGCACCGTCGGGAATGCGCGGTCGCTTTCATAAGCGGCGTATTGCGGCGGCAAAAGCGGCTGATCGTCGATCGTCTGGTTGTAGAGCCGGTTGTAGTGCGCGCAGATGTTGCGCAATTCCACGGCGGCATGGATGAGCGCGGCGAGCATGTCGGGCTCCATGTCGTACTCGCCGCTGACGGCCCATTGGTCCTCGTCGGTCATCATGTCAAAGAGCTGGGCGAGCATGCCGAAGGAAAACAGCTCCACGGCGACCCAGATCGGGAAGTGGCCGCCGTACTTCGTCTTGTGATGGCGAACGAAGGGCAGGGCGTCCTGACGGCGCACCTCGATTTTGAATTTGTTGATCAGGCTCTTGTGGATGCCCTGGGACTGGTTGTCCTGGCGGAAGTTCTCGGCGTTGGTGTAGCCGGTGGAGCCGTGCGCCATGGCCAGACGGTAGGAGAGCTTGGCGCGCAGCTGCACCTCGAAGAATTCGAGCACGGGCAACAGCGCATGGCGCAGCCCCATGTCAAAGCGGTAGAGCGCATAGAGCGTATCCAGCGAAACGCCGTCCACAAAGAGTTCCGGGTTCTGTGGCTGGCGCAGATGCTTGCCGTAGGTCGTCAGGCGGTAGTAGTTGACCGTTGAGAGAATGCGGCGCGCATGCGCGACGTCCCCGATGTCGAGGTTGTGCATCTCCAGCAGGCGGCGCGCCTGCTCCTCATAGCTGCGCGCGGGCTTGACGGGCGCGTAGTGTTTTTTGCTCATGAAACCCTCCGGTTGAGAAAAACGGCTTCCCGCTCAGGGGAAGCCGAAGGATATCAGACTTTGTTGATCTCCAGCACCTTGTCGCGCAGTTCCTTCTCGAGGCGGCCCAGCTCGATGGCGGCGGCGGCGCGCTTTTGGGCGCCCTCGCGCTGGATCTTCTGCACTTCGGTCAGCGTGTCGATCAGCGCGGTATTGGCCACGCGGATGGTTTCCACGTCCACCACGCCGCGCTCGGCTTCCTTGGCCGTCTCGATGGTGCCCATCTTGAGCCGCTCTGCGTTAGAGCGCAGCAGCTCGTTGGTCATGTCGGTGACGGCCTTCTGCGCCTTGAGCGCGCTCTCGGCGTGCTGCATGCCCAGGGCAATGACCATCTGGCTCTTCCAGAGCGGAATCGTGTTGGCGATGGTCGATTGAATGCGCTCGGCGAGCAGGTTGTCGTTGTTCTGCATCAGGCGGATCTGCGGGCCCATCTGCACGGAGACCATGCGCGTGAGCTTGAGGTCGTGGATGCGCTTTTCAAACCGCTCGATGAGCTGGGAAAAGTCGTTGGCGGCCTGCGCGTCCGCGGGATCGGCGGTCTCCTGCGCCTTGGCCAGCAGCGGCGGCAGATCCTCCTCGCGCAGGCGGCGCAGCTTGAGCTCACCGGCGATGATGTAGAGCGTCAGCTCGTGATAGTACAGCTCGTTCTGCTCGTAGAGCCCGTCGAGCATCTTGCAGTCGGAGATGAGCTGGCGCTGGTGGTTTTGCAGGGAGGTGATGATCTCCGCGACGTTTTCCTCGACCTTGTCAAAGCGCGCCTTGAGCTGGGTGACGGAGTTGCCGGCCTTCTTGAACAGGCCGAACAGCCCGCCCTTCTTGCCCTCGTCCACGTCAAATCCCTTGAGCTCGGCCACCAGGTTGGCAAGCATGTCGGAGATGGAGCCGGTGTCCTTGGTCTTGACGTCCTCCAGAATCTTGTCGGAGAACTGGGAAATCTTCATCTGCGCGGCGTTGCCGTACTTGAGCACGGTTTCGCTGTTGGAGATGTCGATGCGCTCCACAAAGGCGAGCACGGCCTGCTGTTCCTCGGGGGAGAGGTTGTCAAAGTTCAAAGAGTCGTCCTTCGCGTCAACGGGCTGCGCGTCGGGCGCGGCTTGAGCCGCCGAAGCGGCAGGAGCGGCCTGAGCTTCAGGCGCGGCCTGAGCTTCGGGCGCGGCCTGGGCGGCGGCGGCAACCGGGGTGTCCGCCTGCGCAGCCGGTTCGGTTTCCTGCGGCTCCTCGCCGGGCAGAATGAGATTGGGGATTTGATTATCCATAATCAGCGTCTCCTTTTGTCAAATGTAGAAAAAACAAGGCATCTGCCGCGAAGCCCCTGTTGGGGACGAAGCGGACTCCTTTGTGCAATCATTCGGCCATTCTATCTAAAATCATACACCAAAATGGGGAAGGTGTAAAGCTATTATTTCCGGGCGGTCTATGCTAGAATAGATGGGATGTTTTTCTGCCCGCAAACATCCTCATCCATCATCATACGGGAGATGTGCGAAGGTTATGCAGCTTAGCAGAAAAGAAATCCTGGCCGACGGCCTGCTCCTTTTGACGGCGCTCATCTGGGGCGGTGCGTTTGCCATCGTCAAGAACACACTGGACAGCTTTCCCCCTGCGGCGATCATCGCCATGCGCTATGGAATCGCAACCGTGCTCACGGGCATTGCGTTTCGCAGGCATTTGCGGGGACTGACGGGTGCGGACGTGGCGCGCGGCGCGCTGGTGGGCCTGCTGCTTTGCGCGGCCTACATCGTGCAGACGATCGGCCTGGCGTATACGACGGCGGGCAAGAACGCGTTTTTGACGACGGTGTACGTGATGCTCGTGCCGTTTTTTGGCCTGGTCTTCTTCCGTCAGAAGCTGCGCCGGGCGAACTTTGTGGCGGCGGGCATGATGCTGCTGGGCATCGGGCTGCTCTCGCTGGACGGGGAGAGCGGCGGACTCAACCGCGGCGACCTGCTCACGCTGGTTTGCGGCGCACTATTTGCGGGGCATATCGTGGCGGTCGAGCAATGCCAGCGCAAGATGAATGCTTATGCACTCATCGTGTTGCAGTTTGGGTTTTCGGCGGTGTTCGCCCTTGCCTATACGCTGTTGTTTGAGCGCGGCGTGACGCTGGAGTTCAATGCCGGTTCGGTCGGCGGCCTGCTGTATCTGGCTATCTTCTCCACGACGATCGCCATGAGCCTGCAAAACATCGGCCAGAGCATGGCGCCCGCATCGCATGCTTCGATTCTGCTCTCGCTGGAATCCGTTTTTGGCGTGCTCTTCTCGTGCCTGCTGCTGGGAGAACGGGTGACGCCGAAGATGCTGGCGGGCTTTGTGGTCATCTTCGCGGCGCTGATGGTCAGCGAATTGACGCCGCGGGAACGGAAGAACGCCGCGTAAAACGGAGAAAAACAACGACGGCCTCCTGCCCGAAGAAGATGGGCGGGAGGCCGTTTGCGTGGTTTAGAAAATACCCGAGGCAGTGAAATGGGCGGCGAAAGGCGCCCTGCGTCACAGGCAGGCGCTGATGGCGGCGCGCGTTCCGGCGATCATCTGCTCCAGCGTCATGCTGGCGGGCAGCGGCGCATCGAGCGCTTTTCCTGCTTCGATTTCGCGCAAGCGCTGGGCTGCGGCATACGCGGGCTGCGTTGGCACATGCATGAAGCCCGCGCGCAGTCCGTTTTTCCGCCCGAGGAGCGCAAGCCGGTAGGCCATCGTATTGCACAGGTACAGCCCCGCCGTGCAGCGCACGGGCATGGCCGCGCCGCGTTCCGGTTCGGTCAGACCGCCCAACTGGGCCGGAACACCGGCGCGCAGCATGGCGCGCACCATGGCCTCGTAGGGGAGCGTTCCGCGCAGAAAGTCGGGGCCGCCCGGCAGGATCGGGCCGTCTTTGACCGTCTCGCGGGAGGAATCCTGCGGATCGGCGTCCCGCCCGCGCTGCCAGTTGACTCCGTAGGGTTCCGGACGCATGGCGGTGGCGCGCGCGTCCGTGCCCAGGGCGAGCACGATGTCCGGCGCAAGCGCGTCGATGGCCTGCGCCACGGGCGCAAACGCGCCTTCCCACGTGACGGGAACGATCAGGCTCTCGATTTCTCCGCCGTTGGCCGCCAACCGCTCGCCGTGCAATGCCCGCGCGATCAGCTCGGCGTTGTTGGTCTCACCCTGCGGGATGCCTGCAAACCACCCGTAGCCCACCAGCAACACGCGACGGCTCATGCGCGCACCTCCAACCGGCGAATGATCAGGCTGAGCACCAGAATGCCCGCGCAGGGGATCAGGTTGCAGAACATGCCCGCCTGCAGGCTCACGCCGTCGGCCACCAGGCCGATGATCCACGGCATGAGGATGGCACCCAGGCTGGAGATGGGCAGCAGGATGCCCATGCTCGTGGCGCTCATGATGCGGCCGGTGCCCGCGATGGCCACGGGATTGACCCCGGCCATGGAGAAGGCGAACGCGAAGAGCAGAACGACGGCCAGCAACGGCGAGGAAGAGAACACCATCGCGCCATAGAGCACCGTGCAGCAAAGGCCCATGACGGCGAGCGCCTTGAACGTATCCCGGATCGGGAAGACGAAAGCGATCAAAAGCCGCGCGATGAGCGTTGCGCCCCACATGATGGTGACGGTATAGGTGCTCAGCGCGCCGCTGAGGATCTGTTGATTCTTAAAATAGGTAACCAGCCATCCGGTGACGCTGGTTTCCGCCGCGTTCTGGCAAAAGACAAGACCGGTGAGCAGCCAAAACTTGGGGCTGCGCAGGAAACCGAGATCGACCGGCGCCTTGCCCTGACCGGCGCGGGCCTTGCCGGGCAGGCGCGCGCTCAGCAGCACGAACCAGACCAACAGGCCCAGCAGCGCAATGGCGATCAGCGGCGGTTTGGCGCCGTAGACGACGAGCGCGGAGATCAGGAAGGGGCAGATCAGCGCGCCGCAGGCGTAGCAGGCGTGCATCACGTTCATGCCGCGGGTGCGGTCCGGGCTGTTGTCCCCGACCATGACGGTGCATGTGTTGAGCAGGCAGCCCTTGGCCAGACCGACGATGAAGAACGCGAGCATCAAAAACGCGGCAAGCCCCGAGAGCGTCATCATCAGATAGCCCAGAAAGTAGCCGAAGGCCAGCAGCGCGACGGTGTTGCGCGTGCCGATGCGGGCGGGCAGCATGCCCGTGGCAAAGGAGGCCAGCATATTGCCGATGCTCATGGCGGAGAGCAGCGTGCCGGTGACGCCGAAGGAAAAGCCGTACGTCTCCTGCAACACGCTGACCACGACGCTGCTTGAAATCGCGCAGATTCCGCTTACAAAAAATGCCACAAATCCGATGGTTCTCAGTTGCTTCGCTCGATCCATGTTTGACCTCTTCCTGCCGGGATGCCGGCGAGTTCGGTGGTATATCATGCGCTGGAAGACGTCCCATGCGCACCGGGATGTCCGTCAAAGGCGCCGCGCCCGGCCCAACCGGGAAATTTGCATAACAAAAACACCCGGCCGTCAGGCCGGGCGCTCGATGTGGTGCGGTAGATGGGACTTGAACCCATACGTCATACAACACACGCCCCTCAAACGTGCCTGTCTGCCAATTCCAGCACTACCGCTTATTTTGTTGATGCATGTCAGATGCAACGGATACATTATACGCAAAAAGTGCGCGCGTGTCAAGCCCTTTCTGCGGAAAAAATTTTCCGGTTCTGTGCGGCTTTCGTGAACGAAACGGGTATATTCTTACGTCTATATGAGTAGGAAGATGTATTGGGGCAAGATGCCCCTTGCATCCCAGGGGAAAATGAAGTATGATATAGTGTGATACTCGATCATAGACGGGGGATAACCCCCGTTTTCCAGTTGTCAGTTAGGAGGTGATGGACGTGCCGGAACAGGAAAGGCCGCGCCGCAGGCGGCCGGTTCAGGTGATCCCCAGCGAACCGGAAGCGCCGCAGGAGCCCCCGCGCCGCATTATCATCGCACAGGATGAGGAGCCGGAGTGGATGGTGAGCGCTAAGAAGGTTTCAGGCGCGGCTTCACGCAGAAACAAGCAGGCGGAGGAAACCCGAAGCTTTCATCACGCGGAGCGCAGTCCCGCAGCGGAGAACCCGCCGCCCAAAGAGAAGCCAACACAAAAAAAGGAGGAGCCGTCCGTCCGCACAAAGACGGCGAGAAAACCCTCCGCGGGCAAGAAAACGACGGCCCGCAAGAAACCCAGAAAACTGAGCAAGAAGGCGCGCGCCCGCCGCGCGCAGAACATCCGCCGGGGCATTACCGGCATTCTGGCGGCGGCCGTGGTGCTGACGCTGGTCGTCGTCGGATGTATCGGCGGCAGCCGGCTGCTGGACATCAAGCGCACGCTCGATCGCGGCGACGGCGTGTTCTACCCCAATATTTTCGTCAACGATATTCCGCTGGAGGGCAAAACCCTCGATGAGGCGGCGGCGGTCGTCACCCAGCAGGTGACTTCGCTGATCTCCTCCTGGAAGATCACGCTGCGCACGCAGGACGGGCGCAGCTGGGATATCAC
>CALVTV010000143.1 GCA_944363005.1 uncultured Clostridia bacterium
GAACTTCGGTTCGCTTTTTTTGCGCATTCTGTTGCACAAATCGTCTAAAACCTGTGCCACAAGTTCCTTTAGAAGATCATCCTTATGTGTTCTTACCGCGCATGGCAATTTACTTTTGCGCTCTTTATCGAATTTGTCGTATCATAGAATTGGATCCAGGCAGGACAAACCAACATGTCGTTTCGCTTTTCCGCACTGCCCAGGTTCAACCACTGGAGCTCAACCCCAGCGGTTCATGCTCATCAGATGAGGAGTTGATCGCATGCGTGAAGTGCTTTTGCTTGCCGCAGTCGGGGCAATCTTCGCTTACGGCATGATACTCATGAAAAAACTCGATGCCTTGCTTGCGGGCAGAGAAGTTCGGGAGCCTGAAAAAGATCACCAGCTCCGAATTGGTTTTTCAGACCCTCAGGCAGCTGCCGGGCTTTCAGACGCATTGGCCGCGTATGCCCGCGCCAAACCCGGTCTTTCCCTGAGCCTGTTGCGCGAATCCGGCGATGATCTGGTCGAAGCTTTGTCCACAAACGAGCTGGATCTCGTCTTTTTGCCCCAAAGCTTTGCCGTTCCTCCTCATTATCGCTTTCAAGTGCAGAATGTTTCTCTCCCGCACTTGCAGACATCCCCCAAGAACACCAGCCATCCACACCGCCTGCCGCAAAAAGCAGCGCTGCTGAAAACCACGAAGACCACGCAGGATTTCATCGCTTGCCTGCAAGCCAAGCTTCCAATCGCAAATTAACCGGCCTGTACAACAGACCGGTTTTTTTGTCTTCCATTCAGGGTTCCTACAGGTTTCAGCGCATGACCAGAAGGTTTGCGCAGCAGAAAGGATAGCGCAAGAAACACGCATCCGTTCCATCACGCGGTGCTCAATGGACTGCTGGGAAAATACGTTTTGAAACGAGATCAGACACGTTGCGTTTCCGCTTAACGCCATTTGAGAAAACCCACACCCCATGCGCCATGGCGGAATCTGGGAAACGGGGCGTCTGGAATCGCAAGGAGCGCCGATCGCGGCCGAACCACGCGAGTTTCCCCGAGGTTTCCATCCCCATCTATTTTCATTTGCGCTCATACTCGATTGTATCTCAAAACAGAATAATCATGATAACAACACCAAATAAACGGCTTCCCTCATAATGAGGGAAGCCGCTTTGGAATTCCTGAATTTTCGCTTTGTCTGCGATTAGTTGGCGAACGCCTGGCCCAGCGCCGTGCCGATGGCCTGGCAGTCGATCGTCGCGCCCGCGATGATGTCCACGGAAACGCTCTGCGCCTCGAGGATCGCGCCAACATAGGTAGCCAGCTGCTCGTCCGTGATGAGCATGCTCTCACGACCACCGTTGATTTCGATGTTCGTCAGCTTGCCGCCCTCGACAGTGATGGACACCTCGATCTTGTCGTGCAGGCCGTCCACCGTCGCGGTGTACACGCCATCCTCAGCGTCCGCCCAAGCCGGGCCTTCCTCGGTCTTTTCCACCGCCGTGAACTCGCTCACAGCGCCGAAAGCCGTCTGCGCCGCCGTGCGGCCGGAGAGCATCGCTTCGGAGAGGAACACGCCGTTCTGATAGAGGTTGGAGACGTAGCTGCCCAGCTCGCCGGCCTCGTACAGGCCCGGGATCGGCTCGTCGGTCCAGTCGAGCACGCGGGAAGCCGTGTAGCGCTTGGCGCCGCCGGTCGTCGCCACGAGGGTCGGGGTGATGGACACAGCATAGTACGGCGCCGTATCGATCTTATCCATGGTCGCCGGATCGCGGCCGAACTCGTTGTCAACGCCCGCTTCGCACGCCGCGTTCCAGGCATCGATGGTCTCCTGCAGCTTCACAGGATCGCGGCCAAGCTTCTGCGCCAGCTCTTCGATCGTATCAGCCTTGATGATCCAGCCCTTTTCAATCTCAGCCAGGTTGTCGTTGGACCAGGTGTAGCCCTCGGTCGTCGTCGGCCAGCTCAGCCACTGGGAAGCGATGGAGCCCGCTTCACGGGTCTTCTCGTCAAAGATCAGGTCAACCGGGAGCGCGCGCTCATGCGGCAGATCCACATAGCGGCCATACTCCATGTACTTCATGTGCTGACGATGGTAGCCATAGGACTCGTTGTAGAACCGGTTGCTGTCCGCGTCGATTTCGATCCAGGAGTTGGCCGGCATGTCAAAGTTGCGCATGAACGTGGACTCGTACTCCGGAACCTTGATGCCCAGCCAGAAGCCGCCGGACTGCGTCTGGTTCTTCATGTGCCAGATCTGTGCGCCGGCTTCCATCAGCATCTTGATGCCGTCGCCGGTGTTGCCCGGGGTGCCCGCCGTGTAGACGGTTTCCATGCCGTGGAAATCGCGCTGCATCGTTAGATTGTTCTCATAGCCGCCGCAGGCGAGCAGCACGCCCTTGTTCGACTTGATGGAGATTTCGGTGCCGTCCGGCTGACGGGCAATCACACCGAAGACCTCGCGGGTGAAGGGATCCTGCACCAGAGAGATCGCCGGCGTCTCATAGAGCACTTCGATGCCGCGGCTTTCGACAGCCTTGGCAAAGCAGCGCCACACGCCGCCGTTTTCAAACGTAGCGCCCTTGGCACGCAGGTGCGCAGAGCAGCCATCGAACACGGAGCCTTCGAACGTGTCGAACTCAACGACCATGGAACCCCACTTGAGTTCGCCGCCGCCGACATAGCCGGCCTCGTAGCCAACGCCGTCCGCCACGTACTCAATCCACGGGAGCTGATCCGCAAAGCCCTGGCAGAGCCAAGTCAGATACTCGTCCGGAATCGGGTTGGGCAGGTTGCAGTTGTACAGATATGTCTTGAGCGTGGAGACAGCCTCCTGCGCCGGAACCAGGAACGTCTGGCCGGACGCAATCGAGTTGCCGCCCGCCAGCTCAACGGGCATCTTTTCGAGCACCAGAATCTCGGCGTCCGGCGCAATGTCATACGCCTCAACCGCCGCCGCAGCGCCCGCCAGGCCAAAGCCCACTACCAGGAAATCCACTTCCCGATCCCAGTTTTCAATGTCCTGGACGGGAGTTACCCAGTCTTCCTGCGCGAAGGCACAGGAGAATGTGGCCAGCGTGAGAACCAGGCTCAGCGCTACTGCCAACCATTTCTTCATGCGTGTTCCTTCCTTTCTCATCTTCCGGCCGCACCCGCAGCGCGACCGGCCCTACCACGACAAACACAAGGCATGCCTCCCTCTCGGCATACTCCTTGTTTGCCTTTCGTGTATTCATTATACATCCTCAAGCGGCTTGAGAAACAAGATGAGTTTGCAAATTAACAAACAAATTCATTGTCACATCC
>CALVTV010000144.1 GCA_944363005.1 uncultured Clostridia bacterium
GGACGAAAAGGGGATTCTGGATGCGTTTTACCGTGGGCTGGAGGGCAGCTGCTTTCCATTTGCCGGCGTGGCCAAACGCTTTCGTCTGATGGAAGATGAGATGCGCACGATTTATGTGTTCACCCAGGCGGAGGACGAATCGGGCCGGAAGCTGCGAGAGCGCCTGCGGGACGGCGAGCGCACGCGCGCGCTGTTTCGCGCGCTGGGCGCCTATGGCGTCAACGTGTACCCCGCGCATTTCCAGCGGCTGCTGGAGGCAGGCGCGTTGGAGGTGCTGGATGAAGACGCCGTGCTGCTGGCGGATGAGACGCTGTACGACAGCGAGCGGGGTTTACAGTTGGATGTAGAGACCGGAAGGGGGTTGTACCTGTAGAGGCGAGAGCAATGTGTGTATCTTTTATAGCGATGGAACATAAACGCCATGCATTTGTGAAGGGAAGGTGATTCTATGGCCGTACAGGTGGAGGTCTGGAGCGACTACGCCTGCTTTTCCCGGCCCGAGATGAAGGTGGAGCGCGTCTCTTACGACGTGATGACGCCATCGGCTGCACGCGGGCTGTTGGAAGCGATCTATTGGCACCCGGGGATGACCTGGCGGGTGGATCGGATCCATGTGCTGGCACCGATTCGGTTTACCAATATCCGCCGCAATGAGGTCAAGGGCGAGGTGCTGGCCAGTAGTGCGCGCACGGCGATGGGCGGTGGACAGGTGGATTTGTACCTGTGTACCGCCAAAGACATCCAGCAGCGGGCGGCGCTGGTGTTGCAGGATGTGCACTATGTGATCGAGGCGCACTTTGAAATGACGGATCGGGCGACAGAGGCCGATCATCCGGGCAAATTTGCCGATATCATGCGCCGTCGGCTGGAAAAGGGGCAGTGTTACCACCAGCCGTATTTTGGCACGCGGGAGTTTCCGGCGCACTTTCGCAAATGGCCCGGCGGCGAGATTCCCGCCATTGCGGAAACGCGCGATCTGGGCTATATGCTCTACGATATGGACTATCGCCAACCGCAGGACATCCAACCCATGTTCTTCCGCGCGGCGCTTGAAAAAGGCGTACTGCAAGTCGCCGGATGTGAGGTGGTTCGATGATCTTACAAGCGTTGACCCGCCATTACGAAGACCTGCTGGCCCTGGGCGAGATCCAGCGACCGGGCTGGGGCCTTGCCAAGGTATCCTATGGTTTGCAGATCGACCAAAACGGGCAAATATTGGCGCTGTTGCCGCTCAAAGTGGCGCGGGAACAGGGCAAAAAGACGGTGTGGGCGCCGCGCAGCATGGAGGTGCCCATGCCGTCCAAACACACAGTGAATATTGCCCCCAGCTTCTTGTGCGACAACGCCGGATACCTTTTGGGCATGGATGGCAAGGGGAAGCCGGAGCGCACGCAGCGGTGCTTTGAAGCGAGCAAAGCGCTGCACCTGTCGCTGCTGGGAGCATCAAACGAACCCGCAGCGCGAGCAATCTGTGCATTTTTTGCAAACTGGGACCCACTGCAGGGCAGGGAGCATCCCATCCTTTTGCCGTACGAAGAAGATCTGCTTTCGGGGGCAAACCTGATCTTCTGGTACGGGACGCAGAGCGTTGTAGACATTGCGCCCATCCGCCAAATCTGGCAGGCACACTACGATCAAAAAGACGAAGGGGCACAGATGCCCTGCCTTGTGACCGGCAAACGGGGCACAGTGGCGCGCATCCATCCCGCCATTAAAATGATACAGGGTGGCCAGCCGTCCGGGATGGCGCTGGTGTCATTCAACGAGCCAGCCTTCTGCTCTTATGGAAAAGAGCAGAGTCTAAATGCCCCGGTAAGCGAATACGCCGCCTTTGCCTATACCACCGCACTGAACCACCTGCTGACGGATCGCGCGCACGTGCAGGTGCTGGGGGATATGACCATCGTCTGCTGGGCAGAGGGTGGGGAGCGCGTCTACCAGGACTTTGGCATGGCCAGCATGTACGGGACGTACGGAAGCGAGGAACCCATCAGCAATGCAGACCTGCGCGCCGCGCTCAGCGCGCTGGCGCGGGGCGAGTCGGTTGACTGGCAAGAGCAGAGGCTGGATCCGCAGACCCATTTTTACATTCTGGCGCTTTCGCCCAACGCATCTCGGCTTTCGGTGCGGTTCTTTCTGCAGGATACGTTTGGCAATATCATTCGGCACTTGCAGGAGCACCATGCGCGGCTGGAGATCGTACGTCCCGCGTACGATCAGATGGAGACGCTGTCGCTATGGCGTTTGCTGGCCGAAACCGTCAATCCCAATGCCAGAGAGAAGGCGGCCTCGCCACAGATGGCGGGCGACGTACTGCGCAGCATCCTCACAGGGGGCAGGTATCCGGCCACGCTGCTCAACGGCGTGATGCTGCGCATCCGGGCGGAGCGCGAAGTCACGCGTGGCCGCGCGGCCATTCTCAAGGCATACTATCTGCGCAATGCCCATCAGGGCTGTCCGGAGGAGGTTTTACAGGTGCAACTCAATGAAGCAAGCAACTACCTGCCCTATGTGCTGGGCAGACTGTTTTCCGTCCTGGAGGCGATTCAGCATGCGGCCAACCCGGGGATCAATGCCACGATCAGGGACAAATACTTCAACAGTGCGGCGGCCATGCCGGCCAGTATCTTCCCACTGCTGCTGAATCTGGCGCAAAAGCATTTGCGCAAATTGGATACCGGGATGCGCGTCTACTACGACAGGCAACTGTGCGAGCTGACCGCGCGCATCCAGCAATCGTATCCCACCCGCCTGACGCTGGCCGAGCAGGGGGCCTTTCAACTCGGCTACTATCACCAGACCCAAAAGCGCTATACCAAGAAGGAGGACGTACAAAATGCCTGAAGCCATTGCCAATCGCTATGAATTTGTGATCCTGTTTGACGTGGAAAACGGAAACCCCAACGGGGACCCGGATGCCGGCAATATGCCGCGCATCGATCCCGAGAGCGGCCTGGGGCTGGTGACGGATGTCTGCCTCAAGCGCAAGATCCGCAACTATGTGGAGATGGTCAAGGAAGATGAGGCGGGTTGGCGCATCTACATCAAGGACAACATTCCGCTCAACCGCAGCGACGCCGAAGCCTACGCCTATCTCAACGTGGACCCCAAAGGCGTCAAGGCCGCAAAGAAAAACGATCCGGAGCTGGATCGGAAGGTGCGCGATTTCATGTGCCAAAACTTCTATGACATCCGTGCCTTTGGCGCTGTGATGACGACGTTTGTCAAAGATGCGCTCAACTGCGGGCAGGTGCGCGGCCCGGTGCAGCTTGGATTTGCCAAGTCCATCGACCCCATCGTCCCCCAGGAAGTGACGATTACGCGCGTGGCGATCACCACCGAAGAGGATGCCAAGCGAAAGGGCACCGAAATGGGCCGCAAGTACATTGTGCCCTATGGCCTGTATCGCGCAGAGGGATATATCTCGGCCAATCTGGCGCGCAAGGTGACGGGCTTTTCCGAAGCGGATCTTGCGCTGCTGTGGGAGGCCATCCTCAACATGTTTGAGCACGACCATTCCGCAGCGCGCGGCAAGATGGCGGTGCGCGAGCTGATCGTGTTCAAGCACGACAGCGAGTTGGGCTGCGCCCCCGCCTATAAGCTGTTTGACGCAGTGAAGGTGCAGCGGAAAGACGATGTGGTCGTTCCGCGCAGCTACGAGGATTATACGGTTTGCGTTTCTGACGACTTGCCGCAGGGCGTGACCTGCATGCGCATGGGGTGATGGTGGCCGAGGCGGACTATCTTCCGCTCTCGGACTTACAGCACTTTGCGTTTTGCAAGCGCCAGTGGGCACTGATCCAGATCGAAGCACAGTGGAGCGAAAACCTGCTGACAGTGCAGGGCGATCTGTTTCACGAAAAGGTCCATTCACCTACCGCGGAAAAGCGCAAGGATACGTTGCTCATACGCGGTCTGCGCGTCTGTTCGCGCGCGCTGGGCGTATCCGGCGCCTGCGATGTGGTGGAGTTTCACGCTGACCCGGCCGGGATTTCGCTTTCGGGTCGGCGTGGAACCTGGCAGCCCTATC
>CALVTV010000145.1 GCA_944363005.1 uncultured Clostridia bacterium
AGGCCGATACGCTCGAAGAGCTTGCAAACGCCGTGGTCAACAAGTACTACGAGCACGTGAAGATGGACCCGAACCTGCTGGTGGAGACCATCCGCCGCTACAACGCCTTTGTGGAAGAGGGCGTGGACCACGATTGGGGCAAGAAGACGCTGGGCTACAAGATCGAGCGCGGCCCGTTCTACGCTGCCTGGGCGACCCCGAACCTGCACGACTGCTATGCCGGTCTGCGCGTGGACGCGTCCATGCAGGTGCTCGATCTGCACGGCGAGCTGATTCCCGGCCTGTTCTGCTGCGGCGAGAGCAGCGGAGGCATGCGCATCCATGGACTGGGCCGCGTGATGACCAGCGGCTACATTGCGGGCCGCTCCGCCGCGTCTGCCGACGCCTCCGGCATCTCCACGGCCAGCAACGCGCTCAACCCCGACTTCGCCGGTCCGGACATCTCCATGCGTTCCCCGCTGGAATTCGGGCTTGACCCCAAGGCCCCCGGCGTCGTGCCCGGCGAAAACGCCGCGCGGTATGTCGCCGCTGCTGCCACCGCCGCGCCCACTGCCGAAGAAACGGAAGAGACGGCAACCATGGACGGCGAACTGTACACAGGTTCTTCGGACAACGGCATCGGCGGCACCATTCAGGTGCAGATTGCCGTCAAGGATGGCAAGATGACCGGCATTCAGGTGCTCAAGCAGAACGAGACGGAGGGCATCGGCACGCCGGTGTTCGAGCCGCTGATTGAGCAGGCCCTGGAGACGCAGTCCTGCGAACTGGACGCCTTCTCCGGCGCGACCGTGACTTCCAACGCCTTCATGGAGGCGCTGGGCAACGCCATGACCAAAGCCGGCCTGTAATCCATTTTTTCGAATCCCCCGAACGCGCTTCGGGGGATTCTTTGTGTCCGGTTCCCCGCCAAAGCCGCTCATTTTTCCAAGGGACACAAAAACGGAGGAGATGCATTCATCCCCTCCGTCGATTCGATGAAGTCGCTTATTCGAATTCCACGACCTGCGTCCAACGCATCAGGAATTCCTTTTGCGCGCCGTACTTCTTGGTCATCTGCGCGGCGGCGACGATTGGCAGCCACTTCTGCACGTATTGCATGGCGATATCGTTCTTGCGGCAGAAGATCTTGAGGTACAGGTCGGCCTTCTTTTGGTCCTCCAGCGCAAAGAGCAGATAGGTCATCGCTGCGTCGGCAGAAGCATTGCCCAGCGCCGCATGCGCCCAGTCGATCACGTACACCTTACCGTCGTCGCCCAGGATCACGTTCGTCGGGTTGAAATCGCCGTGCGTGATCTTCGTGTGCGGCTTCATGTTCTCCAACCGCACATGCAGCTCATAGCGCGTGGTCGCATCCAGCTCGTCGCGCAGCGAGGAAATCTGCGCGTTGAGTTTGTCCTTGAGGCGGCCCATCTGCCGGGAAGACGCCCTGTGAATGCCGCTTTGGATGTCCACGAACTGCTCCATGTAGGTTTCCAGTTGCTCCGGGTTCTCCTGCATGAGCTGCGCCATGGTCTTGCCCTCCACAGCGCGGATGACCAGCGACCAGCCGCCATTGACATTGCTCACGCCCAACAACTCCGGCACGCACAGCCCCGCCTCCTCGGCCAGCGCGTGGTTGAGCGCCTCTTTGAGCACGGCCGACTTGGCGTAGCCCGGCACGAATTCCTTGATGATCTCGTCACCCGCACGGTAGACCGTCTTGGTCGGGCGCGAAATGATCACCTGCTTGTTTTCGATCGTCATGATGTGATTCCTCCTTTACGCCTTTTCCCCGCGGAACGCCTTGAGATACATCTCGCGAATCTCGCTCATCAGCGGATAGCGCGGGTTCGCGCCCGTGCACTGATCGTCAAACGCATCCTCAACCATCTGATCGAGCGACGCCATGAACGTCTCCTCGCTGATGCTGTAATCTGCAATCGACTTCTTGATGCCAACGGCCGCCTTGAGCTGCTCGATCTTCTCGATGAACTTGTCGAGCGTGTCCTGATCGTCCTTGCCCACGACACCGCAGAAGTTGGCGCATTCGACGTAGCGCGCCAGCGTGTGCGGATACGCATACTGCGGGAACGTGCCCATCTTCGCGGGCACTTCCGCCGCGTTGAAGCGCAGCACATAGGTGATCATCAGCGCGTTAGCCACGCCGTGCGGCAGGTGGTGATAGGCGCCGAGCTTGTGGGCCATGGAATGGCAAACGCCCAGGAACGCATTGGCAAACGCCATGCCGGCCATGCAGGAAGCGTCGGCCATCTTCTCGCGGGCCTCCGGGTCCTGTGCGCCCTTGTCATAGGCGCGCGGCAGGTAAGCGAACACGTTCTTCATCGCCTTGAGCGCGAGGCCGTCGGTGTAATCGGTGGCCATCATGGACGCATACGCCTCCAGCGCGTGCGTCAGCACGTCGATGCCCGAGGCAGCGGTCAGGCCGCGCGGCTGGGTCATCATGTTGTCCGCATCGACGATGGCCATGTTCGGCAGCAGTTCATAGTCTGCCAGCGGATACTTGGTACCCGTGCGGTCGTCGGTGATGACGGCGAACGGCGTCACCTCCGAGCCCGTGCCCGAAGAGGTCGGAATCGCGACGAAGTACGCCTTTTCGCCCATCTTCGGGAAGGTGTACACGCGCTTGCGGATGTCCATGAAGCGCATCGCCAGGTCGAGGAAATCGACGTCCGGGTGCTCGTACATCACCCACATGATCTTGCCCGCGTCCATGGCGGAACCGCCGCCCAGCGCGATGATGCAGTCCGGGCCAAACAGGCGCATGGCCTCAGCGCCCTTGAGCGCGGAGGAGAGATTCGGGTCGGGCGCCACGTCGTAGAAGCAGGTATGCTGGATGCCCATTTCGTCGAGCTTTTTCTCAATCGGCGCGACGTAGCCGTTTTGATAGAGGAAGCTGTCGGTGACGATGAAGCACTTCTTCTTGCCCAGCACCGTGCCCAGTTCGTCGAGCGCGACCGGCATGCATCCCTTCTTGAAGTACACCTTCTGCGGCGCGCGGAACCAGAGCATGTTCTCTCTCCTCTCGGCAACGGTCTTGATGTTGAGCAGGTGCTTGACGCCTACGTTCTCGGAGACGGAGTTGCCGCCCCAGCTGCCGCAGCCCAGGGTGAGCGACGGCGGCATTTTGAAGTTGTACAGGTCGCCGATGCCGCCAAAGCTCGAAGGCGTGTTGATCACGATGCGGCAAGCCTCCATGCGCTCCGCGTGCCGCAGAATCTTCTCCTTCTGCGCGGGGTGGATGTAGAGCGAAGCCGTGTGGCCGTGGCCGCCGTCACAGACGAGCTGCTCGGCCTTGTCAAGCGCCTCGTCAAAGTCCTTGGCACGATACATCGCCAGCACCGGCGAGAGCTTCTCATGGGCGAATTCCTCGCTCAGATCGACGCTCTCGACCTCGCCGATGAGCACCTTCGTTCCCTCGGGCACCTCGACACCGGAAAGCTTTGCGATCGTGCAGGCGCTCTGGCCGACGATCTTGGCGTTGAGCGCGCCGTTGATGAGGATCGTCTTGCGCACCTTGTCAAGCTCCTCCCCCTGGAGGAAGTAGCAGCCGCGGCGCGCGAACTCGGCCTTGACCTCGTCGTAAACCGCGTCGAGCACCGTCACGCTCTGCTCGGACGCGCAGATCATGCCGTTGTCAAACGTCTTGGAGTGGATGATCGAGCTAACGGCCAGCGGGACATCCGCCGTCTCGTCGATGATGACCGGCGTGTTGCCCGCGCCCACGCCCAGGGCAGGCTTGCCGGAGGAATACGCGGCCTTGACCATGCCGGGGCCACCCGTGGCCAGAATGATATCCGCGTCCCGCATGAGCTCGTTGGTCAGCTGCAAGCTCGGCTCGTCAATCCAGCCGATGATGCCTTCCGGCGCACCGGCGGCCACCGCCGCATCCAGAACGGCCTTCGCGGCGGCAATGGTGCAGCGCTTGGCGCGCGGATGCGGGCTGATGAGGATGGCGTTGCGGGTCTTCAGGCACAGCAGCGACTTGAAGATGGCCGTGGACGTCGGGTTCGTGGTCGGAATGACCGCAGCCACCAGTCCAATCGGCTCGGCGATCTTGCGGATGCCGAATGCCGGGTCCTCCTCGATGACGCCGCACGTCTTGGTGTAGCGGTATGCGTTGTAGATATATTCACTGGCGTAGTGGTTCTTGATAACCTTATCCTCTACAACGCCCATGCCAGTCTCTTCCCGAGCCATTTTCGCCAGCGGAATGCGCGCCTTGTTGGCCGCCATCGCTGCCGCAAAGAAGATTTTATCGACCTGCTCCTGCGTCATCTTGGCGAATTCGCGCTGTGCGCAGCGCATCTGCGCCATGCGAGCGTTCAACGTTTCCACGCTGGAGATGCTGATCGTTTCCTGCATGCTGTTCATCCTCCCGATGCATGTTCGTGAATTTCTTGACGATCTGTATTATACGCCACATGCGCCGTTTTGTCAAATTATTAACGCACTCAAAGAAGCAAAACTGTCCTCCAATTTTTTGTGAATCCTGTCCGTTTTTCCATTTTGATAGGGAATTTCAAGAAAAGGATATTGTCTGTTTTGCCCGGAATCCTTCTTGTATTCGTTGTAAAACTGTCAAATATAAAAAATTTTCTCTGAAATACAGCCCTGTTTTTCGCACGCGCGTTTCATCTTTGTGAATCAATAAACTATATCTGTATCAAGCCGGCTCTGCTCTCGCCAATAAGCAGCACTCCTCCTTTTTCCATTTGGTTAAACTGTGCGAATCTCCAAAGAAACCCCGAGCGCTCATAAGCCTGATCCCGCAGGGAGGTTTGGCCAGAAATCCGGATTGCGTAAAAAGGCGGCCCTTTCCTACCGGAAAAAGCCGCCTTTTGCAATGTATGATCACCGCCTGTGCCTGGCCACGATGTCCAGCACGGCGTCTGCTACATAGCGGGCGTTCTCGACGCCCAGCGTAGAATACATGGGGAGCGAAATCTCGCTCTCGGAGAAGGCATACGCCTTGGGGAAATCCTCCGGCCGGTAGCCAAAGCGCTTGACATAAGCACTCATGGTATGCAGCGCGATGAAGTGCACGCTCACCCCGACGTTGCGCGCCTTGAGTTCCTCAATGAACTGATCCCGCGAGATCGTCAGCCGCTGCGGGTCGATGCGCAGGATATACAGATGGCGGCTGTGATGGCAATAGGCCGGGGTCTTTTGCAGGATCAGCTCCGGCACACCGGCAAACGCCTGCTCGTAGACGTCAACCGCCTCAAAGCGGCGGCGCTGCATGTCGTCCATGCGGGCAAGCTGGGTGAGCGCCAGCGCGGCCTGAATGTCGAACATGTTGTACTTGTAGCCCGGCTCTTCGATGTCGTAGCGCCAGGAACCCTCCTTGCCGTAGCGGTTCCACGCACCCGCGCTCATGCCGTGGCAAGAGAGCACGCGCGCCTTCTGGGCGATGTCGTCATCGTCGGTGACCAGCGCGCCGCCCTCGCCGCAAGCCAGATTCTTTGTGGCATAGAACGAATACGAAACCGCACCGCGCGGATGATGGCCGATCAATTCGCCGTTGTAACGCGTTTCTACGGCGTGTGCGGCGTCCTCAGAGAGGAACAGGTCGTGCGCCTGGCAAATTTCCCCGATGCGTCCCAGATCCGCCGCCAAACCGGAATAATGCACGGGTACGACCGCGCGCGTGCGGCTTGTGATCTTGCGCTCGATCTCGTCGGGATCAATGAGGCCGGTTTCCGGATCGATATCGGCAAAGACAGGCGTAGCGCCCAAATGCAAAATGGTATTCGCCGTCGAGGCAAACGTCAGCGGCGTGGTGATGACCTCATCGCCCGGGCCGATGCCCTGCGAGAGCAACGCCAGATGCAGCGCCGCCGTGCAGGAATTGACCGCAACACAGTGCTTGGCGCCGACATACTCAGCAAATTTCTTTTCAAACTCAATGGTGCGCGGCCCCTTTGCCCACCAGCCGGACCTGACCACTTCCCCGACAGCTTCTACTTCCGCCTCGGAGATATCCGGCAGACAAAACGGTAACCACGACTCCCTAACCGCAAACTCGCTCATTGGTTCCTCCCGCCCGGTAGCCGGGCTTTTTGCTCAACTGGTTTCAAATTATTATAGCACATTGCGCGGCGCGCTTCAAGCGCTCGACGCCGCCGTCGTGCATTGACAAGATTTCACCCCCGTCCTTGAAGTCTCCCCTCTTTTTTGCCGGTCTCAACCCAAAAACCGCGCAGGATTCTGTCGCCTTGCCCAAATCCAACGAAAATTTTTGATTTTCTGCAAAAACAGGGGTTGACAATCCTGCTTCACCGCGCTATAATGCAACCAATCGAACAGGAAACCGTTTGAGGAAAGAGAAGTAGACCGCTCCGCTTTATCAAAGAGAGCCGCCGTTGCTGGGAGTGCGGTATAAAGGGACGTTTGAAATGGGCTTTCCGAGGGCCTTGTCAACGGGCGTTTGCCTTATTAGACGAGGACGGGACGCAGACCCGTTATCCAGCTGCACCGTATGTTGGTACGGGGCAAAGCGGGCCGCAAGGCCAAAATGAGTGGCACCACGGAAGGTATTTCCGCCTCATGATTCCGAAAGGATTCATGGGGCGTTTTCTTTTGCACGTGGCATCCGACGCCTCCGCTTTCCCACGACTGGTCACCGGCCACCATCGACAACACAAAAAGCAGGAGGACATCACCATGAAGCGCATTCTTTCCATCATCGCCGCCCTGACCCTGACGCTCTCAACCTCTTTGGCCTGCGCCGAATCCTACACCATCGGCATCGGCCAGTTCGCCCAGCACGGTTCGCTGGACAACTGCTATACGGGCTTCATCGCCGGTCTGGCGGAAGCGGGCATTGTAGAAGGCGAAAACCTGACCGTAGATCTTCAAAACGCGCAGTCCGACATGGGCATCGCTCAGCAGATTGCCGCGCAGTTTGCCGCCGAGCAGGTGGACATGATGGTGGGCATCGCCACGCCGATGGCGCAGGCCTGCTTCAATGCCGCCAACGGCTCGATTCCGACCATCTACACCGCCGTTACCGATCCTGTCGCCGCCGGTTTTGTCGACGAGGCCGGCGCACCCGCAGGCGAAGTCACCGGTACCTCCGATGCCCTGCCTGTCAAAGCACAGCTGGAAATGATCCGCGCCATGCTTCCGGAAGCCACAAAGATCGGCATTCTTTATACCACCAGCGAGGTCAACTCCCTGTCCGCCATCGAGGAATACAAGGCGCTCGCACCCGATTACGGCTTTGAAATCGTGGAATCCGGCGTGAGCACCACCGCCGACATCCCCCTGGCGCTCGACGCGCTGCTCGCCAAAGTCGATTGCCTCACGAACCTGACGGACAACACGGTCGTTTCCGCGCTCGCGCTGGTACTGGACAAGGCAAACGCTGCTGGCAAGCCGGTCTTCGGTTCGGAAATCGAACAGGTCAAGCTGGGTTGCGCGGCTGCCGAAGGCCTTGACTATGTGGCGCTCGGCCGCCAGACCGGCCTGATGGCCGCGAAGGTACTCAAGGGCGAAGCGAAAGCGAGCGACCTGCCCTATGAGATCATCACAGAGCCGCAGCTCTACGTCAACAGCGCCGTGCTCGAACAATTCGGCATCACGCTGAGCGACGACCTGGCCGCCCGCGCCATCGAAGCCGAATGATTTCAGGGGGGACTGCCGTCCCCCCTTCCCCCCTGCTCGGGGACATTGTCCCCGAACCCCAACTCCGACGGCGCACAGCGGTCTTTGCGGCCCTGTGCTCGAGGCAGAAAGGGAACTGCTATCCAACTTCGCGGACACTCCTCAACCCCAACTCCAATGGCGCACAGCGGTCTTTGCGGCCCTGTGCTCGAGGCAGAAAGGGAACACAAGGAAACTGCTATCCACCGTTCGCGGACACTCCTCAACCCCTCTCCAATGGCGCACAGCGGTCTTTACGGCCTTATGCTCGAGGCAGAAAGGGGAGACATGGAAACTGCTATCCACCGTTCGCGAACACTCCTCAACCCCTCTCCAATGGCGCACAGCGATCTTTGCGGCCCTGTACACGTAGCCGGAGGAGGTGCCCAACCTATCACATTGAATCGACGGAGGTTATCCCATGAGCTTACTACTGAGCGTCCTGGAGCAAGGCCTGATTTACGCCATCCTCGC
>CALVTV010000146.1 GCA_944363005.1 uncultured Clostridia bacterium
TCGGGCACCTGGAGCAGCTTCCAGCAGAACAGGTTCGACTTGATGTTGTAAGAACCCATGCCGCCCTCGTCCATGAAGTAGGTGACGCAACCCGTGGCGTATTCCTTTCCGCCTTCTGTATAGGAGGAGTTGAACAAACCCCAGTCAAGGTCGTAGAGCAGATAACGCCATTTGCCATCACCCGATTTCGCATTGCGATAAATGCGGATGTTGCCCGGGTCGGTGTTGCCAAAGAACGATTCGAAGATGAAGTAATCGAACATATTGTCGATGTCAAAGTTTGCTTCGACTTCGGCAAGCAATGCGGGATCATCGTTGAGGTTGGTCTCTTTAACGCGATTGTACAGATCTACATATTCGCTGTTGGATCCTTGAAGCACCTGATTGCTGGAAAGACCATCGGATTCGAGTATGTCCACATCGTCCGGATCAGCCCAGCCTTCGTGTTGGGCGGCCATCTTCACACCGGCGCGTTCGCGCATGTTGTAATGGCCCCAGTATTCGCCGTTGATATAGACGATGACGGGCTTCCAAGCCTGGTTGGCGACGGTGCTGCCGGACTGATCGACCAAACGAGCCTGCAGGCCGTCGAGCACACGTGTGAACTTGCCGTCTTGACCGCCGTTGCGCAGCACGAAGCTGGCGTAGGAGGTGTAGGGGCGCTCGTCAAAGAGCGCGTAGTCAAAGCTGCTCTTGCCGTACTGGCCGTCAGCCTTGATGTACAGGCTCTTTTGCGGCATGTCCAGCGAGAACTGACCCATGACGCGGAAGGTCATGCCTTGGCTGATCTGCTGCACGCCGCTTTCGTCGTAATATTCTACCCAACCGCCAAACCAGTTCTTCTGCCAGTAGGTGGCATCGTCCCACGGCGGATCGGTGTTCTCCCGGTCGATCAGCGGACCGTCCGCGAACATGCCCGTGTCATCGTTCCAGAGGTTGAACGGGTCTGTGGTCAGACAGATGACCGGCATTGTATGATAGGTCGAGATCAGGTAGGTCTGGGAGACGACCTGCGAGGGCTCCACGCCATCGCGGAACGTGCGGGCGCGGATGACCATGTTCTTTTCCACTTCGATGGGGGAGGTGTAAACGGGCGATTCCTCCGTGGGATCGGTGCCATCAGTGGTATAGCGGACAACGGAATTCTGCGGCACTGTGATGGTTACGGCGTTTTCGCCTTCCAGAGGCCGCTCATACAGACCGCCAGGTACGTCGATGGTCGGCGCGTCGGCAAAACCGATGAATCCCATGCCGTTGGTTTCGCCCGGTGTAGGCGTGCTGTAATAGAACAGACCGGCCTGACCGAGCGTGCGGCCATAGGAGATGTCGTCATAGAGCTGAGGAACGACAACCTTGTCAAGAATTTCGCCCGTCGGCGTGGAAAGGCAGACGGTTTCGCCCGATTTTTTGAGATTAAAGTCGGTAAAATAATAAACGCCGTCCTTGGTCGTCTGCGTCTTGTCGCAATAGATGATCAAGTAGCTGTTGTTTTCAATCGTAACGTCCGGAAATTGCCACTTGCGCGGCTTCTTGATGTTGTCGGACAGGCCGTAACCTTTGAGGTTGACGGCCTGTCCGCTCATGTTGTAAATTTCGATGTAGTCATATGGATTTCTGACATTGGGACCGACGATTGATTTGTTGCCGGTCATCACTTCCGTGATGTACAGACCCGAAGTGTTTGCCAGGCACATGGCCGTATCCATAGCCGTTTGGCTCGTGCGTGTGTTGGACATGCCCGGCGTCGGCTGCGTGAACGTGATGAACGCGCCATTGCCCTCCTGATTGCGGCCCCAGGAGGTGTCCGCCTCAAGCAGATCGTAGGTGACCAGGTCGAGCATGCGTCCCTGGATGTCGGAGAGAATGACGGTTTCTCCTTCCGAACGCAGCTTGAAGCTGGCGTGCGGCCAACCGCCGTTCGCCCCGGCACGATCCTTTCCGGAGGCATAGACCACGTAGTATCCGCCGGCCTCGATGACCGAGCCCTGGGGGAAGCGCCACTTGACCAGGGAATCCGGATCATCACTGAGCGCATAATTGGAAAGATCGATCGCTTTGTCCGAGGTGTTGTGCAATTCAATCCAGTCCGGATACTCGCCGTCCTCATCCTTGAGCGTAGTGATGGAGGAAGCGCAGATTTCGTTGATGACGAGCGCACCGGTTTGCAGCACGGTGGAGGCGCGGAACGCCGCGTATCCCTCCTGCGTGTTGTCGTAGCCGGGGGTATATTGGTCGGTGATGATGTAGCTGTCCTCAGCGATGCGGCTGTAACTCATATTGCGGTCCATCGCCGGGATTTCCAGATGGGCAAAGGAAATGCCGTCACTGCCGAAAAGATAGAGGGAATCGCCGGAAGAGGAGATTTTGAACTTGGCGTGCAGCGGTTTGCCCGCGGTATTTGCGTTGTCATCCGAGGCGAACACGATGACGTATTCACCGGGATTGAGCGTCATAGCGGGGAATACGAACGTGATCTTGTCGGAACGGTCGCTCAGCCCATAACCTTCCAGCGCAATGGGCGTATCGCCCGTGTTGGTCAATTCAATCCAGTCGGGAAATGCACCTGTTTCGTCCGGATATGCGGAACGGTTTGAGGACATGACTTCGGAAATGACAAGTGCAGTGTTGCCGCTGGAGACGGCATCTTCGCGAATATCCGTGCCGGAAACATTGGCAGCGGGTGTCAAATCAATTTGCGGTGAAAAGAAAATGAGAACAACGAGCACTGCGCATAGCAGCAGAAGCAGGGGTAACGTGCCGCGCTTGGGCTTTTCCCGGCGCAGAATACGCCGTTTCCGCTTCGGCGGGCTGGAATTTTTAAGTCGATTGGAATGCATGCGGAACTTCCTTTCAATCGTTCGACAAAAATGGCCGGACTCATTATAGCATAAAAAAGATCACAAGAAAAGAGAAAGAAAAACTTTCTAGCGCTTGGCTTTCGTACATATGCATAATCAGGGGAGGGGAAGCAAAGTGCAGTTAGGCGTGGTTTTAACGGGTACGGGAATCTTCGGAGCGGCAGGCATCGGTGTATTGGAAGCCCTGGAAGAGCGGCGGATTGCGCCGTATGCCGTTTGCGGCATGGAAACGGGCGCATGGGTGGCGGCGCTGCATGCCGTAGGGAGAAATGCGGCTCAAATGCGGGAAGCGGCCGAGCAGGTTCGCAAATTGCGGGGACAGCTGCTCAGGCCGCAGACGTCCGGTCGGGCGTTGCTCAAGGGAAAGCGCTTGTCTCTGCTTTCGGACAAGACACTGGAACATCTGCTGATTGCGCAGACGGGCGGGCGCATTTTGGCGTTATGTCCGCAACGGGTGATCTTCCCATTTCGTTCGTCGCAGATGGAATTGGTTCTCGCCTCGCAGGTACAGGCGGCGCACGGCATGGCGATCACGACGATGCAGGCCACCGCGAGTTTTGCTGCGCGTGCGGCTATGGCGCTTCCTCCGCTCTTATCGCCGGTGGAATGGATTGGATCGCCGCTGATGCCGGAAAGGGACGTCGCGCGCGCGGCCGATCTGCTGCTGAACGTGGGCGCACATCGCGTTTTGGTTGTACGCGCTGTCTCGTCTGCGCGCCATGTACCGGATGCGCTGGAGCTGACTGCGTTCAGCCAAAGGCGGGATTCGAGCCTTGGCCAGGGGGCGGCAGAGCTGCGCCTGACGATGCCGGATGAGCTTTGCGCCCTGTCCCTGGAACAGATCGAGCAGGGAATCGACCGCGGAAAAAAGATGGCCGAGCGGGAACTCGACCGAATCTTTGAACAAATGGGCATGGCGTCTTGCAGGATTCTGCCCTTTCGCAGGGACGGATGATTTAGAAAGCGGGGTGGGGAGAACCTGTGATCTGAACGCTGACAGAAGATTTTTGCCGGGAC
>CALVTV010000147.1 GCA_944363005.1 uncultured Clostridia bacterium
CCGGTAAAATCGATACCCAGATTCATGCCGTAACCCATCAGCGTCATCACCAGCGCAACCAACATGATCGCCAGGGAGATGCAGACGCACGGCTTGAGGTGATTTTTCATCTCAAATTTCATGTTCAATTCCTCCTCCCCTCAGCGCACATAGAGCTTCTGGTTCGTCACGCCAAGGTCCACAAAGATATTCAGCAGCTTATGCGTTACGAACACAGCCGTGAACATCGAGGTGACGACGCCAATGCCCAGCGTGAGCGCAAAGCCGCGAATGGAGCCCGTGCCAAAGGCATAAAGCACGATGGCCGCAATGATCGTAGTCACATTCGCATCCAAAATGGCGGACAGCGCGTTGGAGAAGCCCTTCTTAACGGAAGAGGGCAGCGGGCGCCCAATATGCAGTTCCTCACGAATGCGCTCGAAGATGACGACGTTGGCATCGACAGCCATGCCGATACCCAGAATGATACCCGCAACGCCCGGAAGCGTCAGCTGAGCACCGGTGAGCGCCAGGAGCAGCACGACGATCATGATGTAAATCGTCAGCGCAATGTCGGCCACCAAACCGCACAGGCGATAGCGCAGCAGCATGAACAGCATGACCAGCACGGCACCGATCACACCAGCCATCAACGCGCTCTCCAGCGCCGAGTCGCCCAGCGTTGCAGAGATCGCGCTCACCTCGAGCTGCGTCAGGTTCAGCGGCAGCGCACCGGAGAGAATCAGGTTAGCGAGCGTCTTGGCATCCTCAGCAGTGAAGTTGCCGGTAATCTGGCCCTGGCCTCCCGCAATGATGGAATTGACCATCGGGGAGGAAATCGTTTCACCATCGAGCTCGATGGAAATGGTCTTGCCAATGTTCGCAGCGGTTGCGTCCGCAAAGAGCTTTGCACCTTCGTCATTGAGTTCGAAGGCGACGCAAGGCATGCCGTTCTCGTCCATGGCCTCCTGAGCGTTCTCGATCATCGAGCCCTCAATGATCACGTTGCCGCTCTCGTCCTTGAAATAGAGCTGCGCCGGGGAACCGATAATCTCCAGGATCTCGTTCGGATCGGAGACATTCGGAATTTCAACACGAATACGGTCATTGCCCTGCCGGGTAACCGTCGCCTCCGTGAATCCCTGGCGGGTCAGGCGGCTGATCAGAATGTTGACGGTGGAGTTCATCTTGGCGTCGAAGTCCTCAACGCTGCTGTCCTCCGCCTGATAGACGGTGTATACGCCGCCGCGCAGGTCAAGACCCAGGCTGATGGCCTCTCCCCACGGCTTGAGGTAATGCACCATCGTGCCCTTGCCAATGCCAAAGAGCGCGACGTAGCCGGCCAGCGCAACGACAACCAGGATCACGATGAGCGAAAGAATCGCGCGTGTGCGCGGATTCGCATGCTTGTTTGCCATAGTGTTGTTCCTCTCTGTGTTCAATTTAAGGGGTTGACGGGCATTGCGGTGCTAAACGAACCCATCCCCTAACGCAAATGCCCGATAAACGGCGCGCACATAGCTAACGCCTGTGCTGAGAATATTCCCGTTGGCATCCGTTTCACCCGTGCCAGAACTTTGAGACAGCTCCGTCTGCACGTGCGCATCGGCCAAACGCGTTTCCCGAACAAATCGCGGCCGTCCGGGTTCGCGTTCGAGCTCCAAAGACGACTGTGCGCTGCACAGTATCGCTTGCGGCGATTGGAATAAAGCAGGTTCCTGTCGTTCCGGAAACGCAACCAACCGCTGTATGCCGGAGATCAGCAGGCATGAAAACAGCAAGAGGCACCCGGTTAACAGGAGCGAATATGCCCTTTTGTTCACCCGCTGATCCCTTCTTTCTCATTGCGTGGTATACAACAAACCACATTCGTGCATATCCTCAATTATATGCACAAACCAGGCGCCCGTCAAGATTTCTTGCCTCGAATCGGCCCAAAGAAGGCAAAAAAAGTCCGCCGCGCATACGCAACGGCAGACAAAACAATGTATGCACGCAATGCGACGGCACGACTCACAATCCGCTCGGCGACCTCGTCTTTGCTCATCAGCGGAAGGGATTCGATTCCGTCTTGCGTAACAAACGTTACGATGTTGGTATCGACATCAAATCCCGCGCCCTCCCGGGTGACGTCATTGGCGACAATCATATCGAGGTTTTTCTTGCGCAGCTTCTCCTGGGCATGCTCCAGCACATCGTTTGTCTCAGCAGCGAAGCCCACAAATACCTGACCGGCGCGCTTATCCTTTCCGAGCGCCGCGGCCACATCCGGATTCTCAATCAGCCGCAAGACGAAATCCTCGCCGCGCTGCTTTTTGATCTTCTGCTGCGCAATTTCCTGCGCGCGGTAATCCGCCGGCGCGGCAGCCTGAATCAGAATATCCTGATTCCCGGCATGCGCGAGCGCCAGTTCATACAGCTCCTGCGTCGTGGTAAAGCGCAGCACCCGCACGCCCTGCGGCGCTTCCAGTGCGACGGGCCCGGTGAGCAACGTCACATCGGCGCCACGCCTTGCCGCCGCGCGCGCAATGGCATATCCCATTTTTCCGGAAGAACGATTGGTGATATACCGGACGGGATCGAGTGCTTCCCGGCTGGGACCCGCCGTCACCATAATCCGCAAACCGCTGAGGTCTTTGCGCGATGCGCTCAGCACTTCCATAGCCCGCGCAGCAATAACCGAGACATCTTCAAGCTTGCCCGCTCCCTGATCTCCACAGGCCAAGTGTCCCGTCGCGGGCGATACAACATGAACGCCGCGGCGTGTCAGCACAGCCAGGTTCTCCTGCGTAGCGGGGTTGTCCCACATGCCCGTATTCATCGCAGGCGCAACCATCACGGGCGCGCGCGTCGCCAGCACGGTCGTAGAGAGCATGTCATCGGCAATTCCGCAGGCCATTTTGGCAAGGATATTGGCAGTTGCCGGCGCAATCAGAAACAGATCAGCGCGTTTGGCCAATGCGATGTGTTCAACTTCCCACGTCGCCGGACGCTCAAACGTATCCACGGCAACCGGGTGCCCGGAGAGCGTTTCGAATGTGAGCGGCGCAACAAACCGGCATGCGTTCTTCGTCATGATCACATACACGTCGATGCCCTGTTTCTGAAGCACGCGAAGAAGCACGCAGGCCTTATATACAGCGATGCCCCCGGTCACGCCGAGGACAACGCACTTTTTCGATTCCGGCGCGCCCATCAGTGCGCGTCAATTTCCGCAGGGCGCTCATAGCTGATGAGGCCGCGGTTCACTTCATCAATCGCGATGGAGACGGGCATGTTCTCCTTGTCCTTGGCATCAACCAGCGGCGGAATGCCATCCACAAGCTGGCGGGCGCGCTTGGAAACCTCCACAACGAGCGTGTAGCGGCAATCTGCCTTTTCAAGAAGCTGCAAAATGTTGGGATCGGTCATCGACATTTGGGTTTCCTCCTCTTTCTCCTATCGGGATCAGCCGTTGGCTCTTTGCGTTTCCTTCATAAAGATCTCGCGCAGGCGCGCATACGCCGCATCGAGGTCATCGTTGACGATTTGGTAGTCGTACGTATCCGCCATTTCCATCTCTCTTCGCGCGGCAGCAAGGCGCTGGGCAACCTTTTCCGGGGTTTCGGTGCCGCGTCCGCGCAGCCGGCTTTCCAGTTCTTCAAAGCTCGGCGGCAAGATAAAGATGCTGACGCATTCCGGCATGCGCGCTTTGACTTGAAGCGCCCCCTGAAGGTCAATTTCAAGAATCACGCTGACGCCTCGCTCCAGCAGACTAAGCACATAGGAACGCGGCGTTCCGTAATCATTGCCCGCATAGCTGGCATGTTCCAGAAATTCGTTATTCGCTACGCGCTTTTCAAATTCCTGCCTGGTAATGAAAAAGTATTCGCGTCCGTTGACTTCGCCCTCTCGCGGGCTCCGCGTCGTAGCGGAAACAGAAAAGGCTACCTGTTCGCCAAATTCATGAAACAACCGCTTGTTGATCGTTCCCTTCCCCACGCCGGACGGACCGGAAATGACGAAGAGCACGCCTTTCTTCTGTTGCTCCATCAAGGTTCTTCCTCCTCCACAATGGTCGTATTATCCTTGATGTCAAATCGATGCGCGATGGTTTCCGGCTGCACGGCCGAGAGAATCACGTGATCGCTGTCCGAGATAATGACCGCTCGCGTTCTGCGTCCATAGGTCGCGTCAATCAGGCGGCGTTCCTCCTTTGCCTCCTGAATGATGCGCTTCACCGGCGCGGAGTCCGGCCCGATGATGGCAATGATGCGGCTGGACGAAATAAAGTTGCCGTATCCCACATTGATGAGCTTGATCTCCACGTTACCCCTCCCCGTGTTTCATCATTCGATGTTCTGCACCTGTTCGCGCAGTTTTTCAATCTCGCCCTTCGCCTGCACCACGCACTGGGCAATGTCCGCATCCATGGCCTTGGAGCCGATGGTGTTTACCTCGCGGTTGAGCTCCTGAACGAGAAAATCGAGCCGCCGGCCGACCGGTTCGTTCATGCGCACCGTGGCGCGAATCTGTGCCGTATGGCTGAGCAGACGAACCAGCTCTTCGTCAATCGCCGCACGGTCGGCAAAAAGCGCAATCTCCGTGAGCAAACGCGCTTCGTCGAGTTCCCCTTCGTTGAGCGCGCTGAGCCGCTCCCTCAGCCTGTCCCGATAATCGACGACCACGCCCGGAGCCCGCAAGGCGATTTGCGCCTGAAGCGCTTCGATGCTTCCCACTTTTTCAAGGATGTCCGCGCACATATGCTCGCCTTCCTGCGCGCGCATATCAATGAGCGCGTCCAGCGCACCGTTTAACGCTTCCTCAAACAGTTCGCGCACAGCCTGCTGGTCTTCTTCCTTCTCCTGAACGGTCAGCACATCGGGCAAGCGCGCGTAGTCCTGCACGGAAATCTGACCTTCCATGTGAAGCGCCTGGGAGAGTTCGCGCAGCGCGCTCTGATACGCCACAGCCAAAGCGGTATCCACCCGAACCTCCCGGGCGTCGGCACGATGGTTTTCATAATTGACAAAGACATCCACGTGTCCACGGCTCAGCCGGGCAGAAACCCCCTTGCGCAAGGCGTCATCCAAAAAAGTGAGATGGCGGGCCAGCCTGTAAGAGATGTCCAGAAAGCGATGGTTGACGCTTTTGACCTCCACCGTCATCTCGCGCCCATCGCGTTCGAGCTGGCAACGACCATATCCCGTCATGCTCTGCATGCGGCAAACGCCTCCTTTGCAAATGCGGTTTATCTTATATTATATCACGGTTGTAGGGAATTGAAAATCCCCGCTCATTCGCTGATTTTTCCATCGGGGTTTTTGTTCACCCATTCCAGAAACTCGTCCTGTGTGAGGATGCGAACGCCTAGTTGTTGTGCTTTTTGCAGTTTGCTGCCCGCGCTTTCGCCCGCCAATACGGCGCTCGTCTTTTTGGATACGCTGCCGGCCGTCTTTCCCCCATTCCTGCGAATGATCTCTTCCGCCTGCGCGCGCGTAAGGGTTGGCAGTGTGCCGGTCAATACGAACGTCATGCCCGCAAAGAGCGTTCCCGTCTGTTCCTGGCGCATCTGAGGACGGATTCCCGCCGCCAGCAGCCGCTCCACAAACGCGTAATTCTCAGGCTGC
Organism: uncultured Clostridia bacterium; assembly: GCA_944363005.1. Classification (GTDB taxonomy): domain Bacteria; phylum Bacillota; class Clostridia; order Christensenellales; family Aristaeellaceae; genus Ventricola. The sequence goes on from CALVTV010000147.1 coordinate 5,589, forward strand.
GCAAAGTAATCGGTGATGGACGCGGCGACAATTTCTCCCACATCCTCCAGCTGTACAAGCTCTTCCACAGGCGCATCCATCAGCGCTTTGAGAGAGCCGAAATGCGTCATCAAATCGCGCGCCGTCTTTTTTCCAATGTTCGGAATGCCAATGGCAAACAGAAACGCATCCAGCTCACAATTTTTGCTCTTCTCCAGTTCCGCAAGCAGCTTGTCCGCCTTCTTTTCGCCGAAGCCGCGCAGTTCGATCATCTTTTCCCGCTCAAGCGTATAGAGATCCGCCGCAGAGCGCACGCCAAGCTGATCATAGAACAGCTCGGCCGTCTTTTCGCTAAACGCTTCGATATCCATGCCCTGTCTGGAGGCAAAGTGCGCCATGCGGGCAACCGCCTGCGGGCGGCACCCATCGCGGTTGAGGCAGAACAGATGCGCGCCGCGCGCCGTGACAGGCCCTCCACAAGCCGGGCAAACCGCAGGCGGCTGAATGTCGCTTTCCGGCGGTTCCCCCTGTCCTTCCCAGACGACGCCCATGATTTCCGGAATGACGTCGTTGGAGCGGCGAACCCAGACTTCACTACCGATGCGCACGCGCTTGCGGCAGATATCGCCGTAATTGTTGAGCGTTGCGCGCCGCACCGTGACTCCGCAGATATCCACCGGCTCCAGATGGGCCAGCGGGGTCAGCTTGCCCGTCCGCCCCACTTCCCAGGAGACGCGCAACAGCTTCGTCACGGTTTCCTGCGCCGGGAATTTAAAGGCAATCGACCAGCGGGGAAACTTGTCCGTCGTGCCCAGCACTTCGCGCGTGCGCATGTCCGTCAGCTTGATGGTGGCGCCGTCGATAAGGAAGTCGAGCGATTCGCGCTCCTGCTCAATGGCATGCACAACCTCGAGAGCCTCCTCGATCGTCTGCACCTGCCTGCAAAGCGGGCTCACGTTCAGGCCGTTTTCCCGCAAGAAATCGAGCATCTCCATCTGCGTGACGAAGCTCTTCCCTTCGATAAAGCCGACCTGATAGAAGAACGCATCCAGATGCCGGCTGGCTGTCACCTTCGGATCGAGGTTGCGCAGCGCGCCAGCCGCCGCATTGCGCGCGTTTTTAAGCGGTTCTTCCGCCGTTTCGTTATACTTTTGAAGTTGGGACAGGCGCATGATGCACTCGCCCTGCACTTCCATACGCCCCGTGAACGGAATGACCAGCGGAATCGTGCGGATGGTCATGGCCTGCGGGAGAATGGCCTCGCCCACTTCTCCGTTTCCGCGCGTGGCGGCCTGGACGAGCTTTCCCCCGTCATAGGTCAGATTGATGGTCAATCCGTCGAGCTTGTACTCGACGCAGTAGGTGTTTTCCGGAAGGCCGCCTGCCTCCTGCGTCAGCTTGCGCGCCCGCTGCGCCCAAGCGTAGATTTCCTCTTCGCTTTGCGCCTTGTCCATGCTCCAAAGCCGCGCGATGTGGCGGTGCTCTTCAAAGCCTGCCATGACCTCACCGCCGACGCGCCGGGTTGGCGAATCGTCCAGGCGTACGCCCGTCTGCTCCTCCAGCGCGCGAAGCTGCGCGTACAGGCTGTCCCACTCGTCGTCGGACATCGACGGTTCATTGAGGTCGTAATACCGGTGCGAAGCCGCGTTGAGTTGATCGACCAACGCGCGCATGCGCTGTTCTTCCTGCATGGGTTATTCCTCCACTTTGATGATGGGCGCAATGGAAAGCGCGAACTCTTTGACGCCTACGCGCGTATCGTCAAACCGAATCATGATGCGCGAATCCGCGCCGGAGCCACTCACGCGAACAACCGCTCCGCGCCCGAATTTTCGATGCATGACGTGATCGCCAGCGGAAAAAAGCGACGGCTTTTCCGCCTCTCTCGCCACGGAAGGCACCATTTTTTCACGCAGCGGCATCTGCGATTGCGGCGCAGTTGCGGCCGGAGTTCTTCCGCGATTCCAGGTGTTGAGGCTTTGCCGCTGTCCCTGCGGCAGAGTCGTGCCAAACTGCGGGCGGGGTTTCCAACCCGAAGGCTCCTGCGTCTGCCCAGAGGAACGGCTCCATGCGCGCTCTCGCCACTGGCCGCTCTCCCAGTTTCTTTGACGCCCCACTTCCTGACGCGGTTGCGAGACATCCTCGAGCACGCGACCAGGAATATCGTCAATGAAGCGGGAGCGCTCATTGAACTGAATCTGATTGTAGAGCATACGCCTTGAGGCATGCGAAAGATAGAGCCGCTCGCGCGCACGCGTGATGCCTACATAGCAAAGGCGGCGCTCTTCCTCCATGCGCGCAGGGTCGTCCCGGCTGCGCATGGACGGGAACAGGTTCTCCTCCATACCGACCATAAACACATTCGGGAATTCGAGGCCCTTCGCGCTGTGGAGCGTCATCATCGTCACCGCGCCACCAGCTTCCGTCATCGCATCCAGATCGGAAACCAGCGCCACATTTTCCAGGTAATCCGCCAGTGTGGGATTCTCTGCCTTATCCTCAAACTCCTGAACGGCGCCCACAAACTCGCGAATGTTCTCTACGCGGGAGCGCGCCTCATCGCTGTCCTCTTTGGCGTATTGGCTTTCCAGTCCCGTCGTGTCGATGACATATTGCACAAGCTCGGTCAGCTTCATCGTTTCCGCCATCATTGTCAGACTCATGATCAGCTCGCCAAACTTTTCAACGCTCTTTTGCGCTCGGCTGCCCAGCGTCTGCGGCACATCCATGCAAGCCGTCATCAGCGGCATCTCCTGCTCCGCCGCGTGGCGGGCCAGTTCGTTGACCGTCGTATCGCCAATGGCCCGCTTGGGCACGTTGATGATGCGGCGCACGGAGATGTCATCGGCCGGATTGATCATCACCCGAAGATACGCCAGAATATCCTTGACCTCTTTTCGGTCGTAGAACCGCAGGCCGCCATAAATCCTGTACTTGATGCCGGTACGGACAAAGGCTTCTTCCACCACACGGGACTGCGCGTTTGTGCGGTAGAGCACGGCGCACCTCGCGGCATCCTGCCCCTGCGCCATGAGATTGCGAATCTGTTCGCAAACCCAGGCCGCTTCTTCGCGTTCGTCGTCGGCGCGATACAGCCGGATCGGTTCGCCCGGCCCCTGCTGGGTCCAGAGAGCCTTGTCCGTGCGGTTCTCGTTGCGCGCAATGACCTGATTGGCCGCGTCCAGTATGTTCGCAGTCGAACGATAATTCTGCTCCAGTTTGATGACCACGGCGTCCGGGAAGTCCTTCTCGAAGTCGAGGATATTGCGAATATCCGCGCCGCGCCATCCATAAATCGACTGGTCGTCGTCGCCCACAACGCAGAGGTTCCGGCTTTGTTGGGCAAGCAGGCGCACAAGCATATACTGCGCATAGTTCGTATCCTGATACTCATCGACATGAATATAACGCAATTTGCGCTGATACGCCTCGAGCACAGGCGGATGCATCGCGAAGAGTTCCAAGGTTTTGACGATCAAATCGTCAAAATCCAGCGCGTTGGAGCTTTTGAGCTTTTCCTCATACGCCTGGTACACGTCGTAAATCTTCTGGCACCGATAGTCGCGGTCGCTCGAAGAAAACCACTCCTGCGGCCCCAACAGTTTGTTCTTCGCATCGGAGATTTTGGATTTGATCTCCCGCGGCGGCAAAAACTTCTCGTCGATGTCGAGCTTTTTGAGGATCTCCTTGAGCGCGCTCATCTGATCGTCATCATCGTAAATCGAAAACGAGCGCGAATATCCCAGTTTTTCAATGTCGCGGCGCAGGATCTTGGCGCATCCGGAATGGAAGGTGGAAACCCAGACCTCCCCGGCGCCTTCCCCAGCCAGCTTCTCAATGCGTTCGCGCATTTCCGCCGCGGCCTTATTGGTAAAGGTGATGGCCATGATCGCCCACGGCGGAACGCCGTGCTCAAGCAGATTCGCCACCCGATAGGTCAGCGCGCGCGTCTTGCCCGATCCAGCTCCGGCAAGCACCAACAGCGGCCCTTCAGGCGTTTCCGCCGCGGGCCGCTGTTCTCTGTTCAAACCGTTCAAATTCCCGTTATTGGTCCTTCCCCGCCTGGCG
>CALVTV010000148.1 GCA_944363005.1 uncultured Clostridia bacterium
TGGAAAATCTCATCCGTGTCAGCGTAGTTTCGCAGATGCAGTACGCAGATCCGCTTTACGGTATCTGCGTACTGATCGATGGCTCGATGGACCTCGGCTTCGCTTCTCATGAAATCATCCTAATTTAGATTATCGATTCTGTCTCCAACGATACTGCATGCCGTATCCCGAACAGCAGGAAGAACGATTATCGCAGACGCCATCGTTGTTTTCATCGACGAAGTTGCGGCCGGAGCCGTAGAAATCGCAGACGCCATCGTTGTTTTCATCGATGAAGTTGCGACCGGAGCCGTAGAAATCGCAGACACCATCGTTGTTTTCATCGACGAAGTTGCGGCCGAGGCCATTGCGTGCGCCGTTGGCGTTTGAACCAGCATACGATTGATAACCGTGGTGTCCGGCTGCAAGGGCATTCACCGTACCCAAAGAGAGAATCAAAGCAACAGATGCAATAGCCAGAGGAATTCTTTTCATGATCGTGACCTCCAATTTATTTGTTTGCCGGAAGGCTTTCACCATCAATACGACACAGGAAGGGCAATCCATTCACTCAACAGAAAAAAATTAAAAAATCTAATATGATGATTTCTGCATCGTGCGGTGGTGGGGATAGTGAGGATAGCCACACATGAAGGCACTTGGTGAATGAAACAGCAGGCAGACGGCATAGCAGAAATACCCAAACACAAAAACCCCGGCAGAGCATTTGCTCTGTCGGGGAAAAGCACATTATTCGGCGACACGCTCGAAAATATAAGCGTAGCCCACTTCGCCGTCCTTCTTGGCCACGTTGTCATCCGCGTAGCAGAGGATGAGCTGGCCGGAAGTGTTCATGCCGATGAACTCGATCTCGTCCATGTCCTCGATTTCCACGCCGGTGATGTCGACCCAATGCGCGGTGTCGTCATCGCCCTTGACGTGCGTCTTGGCCGGACCATAGTTGAAGTCGCCGTCATTCTCGCCGCGAACCACATTGTTGGGCCACTCGTCCCAAGCGCTCTTGACGGTGTAGGGCTCTTCGTCGGGGGCAATGTCCGCAGAGAAGGTCATCGTGCCAACCAGATCATGCACGTGCGCATGGATGTAGGAAGCAACATCGACCATCGTGCCCAGCTGCTTGTCGTTCGCGCTGGCGTCGAGCTCAGCCGTGATCTCGAGGGTGATCGCGTTTTCCACGACGGGGAGGAGGCCGGAGGTTTCAACCTCGTAGTCCTCGGCAAACGTTTCGCCGACGTAAGCAGCAACGAGAACCCACTTGCCTTCCCAATCGGTGACATGGGACTCACGGTCAAACGTCATGAGCACTTCCGGATCGGCACTGAGAATGTCGGACTCCGCCAGAGCGAGGCAGGGGAGAAGCAGAACCGCAAACAGGAACAAAGCAACGATTTTCTTCATAAAGATACACTCCTTTTTTGCAGGCATCCCGCAAGAATACGGGATCAATCTGGCAACTATTGTTATTATACCATCATTGGGTTGAGATTGCAACAGTGTTGCGCATCGGAATGGTTACACGCCGGAATAGGCGGCAAAGCCGCAGTCGATCGGCAGAACCACACCCGTGATAGCGGAAGCGGCCTTGTCGTCCGTGAGGAAGAACACGCCGCCCAGGAGCTCCTCAGAGTCCACAAAACGGCCCATTGGCGTTCCGTTCAAAATCTTTGCGCTTCTGGCCGTGGGGGTGCCGTCCGGATTGAACAGGAGCGCGCGATTCTGATTGGAAACCAGGAATCCCGGAGCAATCGCGTTGCAACGGATGCCCGTTCCGGCAAAATGCGTCGCAAGCCACTGCGTAAAGTTGGAAATGGCCGCTTTCGCGCCGGAGTAAGCCGGGATTTTGGTCAGGGGAGTATAGGCGTTCATGGAGGAGATGTTCAAAATATTGCCGCTCTTGCGCGCGACCATGTCTTTGGCAAAAGTCTGGGTGGGCAACAGCGTTCCCTGGAAGTTCAGCTTGAAGACGAAATCCACACCGTTGGGCTCCAGATCAAAGAAGGTTTTCTGGCCTTCTTTGGCTTCGTGCTGGTACTCGTTGTCGGTGGTTGCGCGAGGATTGTTGCCGCCTGCGCCGTTGACCAGGATATCACAGGGGCCGAGGTCGGCAAGCACTTGCTGATGCACGGCTTCCAGCGCATCGGGGTCCAACACGTTGGCTTTGTAGCCTTCGCAGATGTAGCCCTGTGCCTTCAGCTCGTCGGCCAGCTTTTTCACGGCTTCTTCGTTCAAGTCGAGCGCCGCGACCTTGGCTCCGGCCTGCGCGTAAGCGCGGGCCATGTCGCCGCACAGCACGCCGCCGGCGCCCGTGACGACAACGACCTTACCGCTGAAGTCCACGTTCAAAGGCAAGTTCATGGTTCATCCATCCTTTCTTATTGTTGAGTTGACTAATATCAGCGAAGCAGCAGGCCATTTGTTCGTTCACCGCGGCTTCGATTAGCCCGTTGATAAGGGGAAAACGCAAACCTGAATCATGGAGGAATCCTCCTGTTATGAATCAGGATAAGGAATGTGCGCATTGCGCAGGAAAGCGTTGATTAACCGGCCGCCTTCTGGTTGACGTCATCCATGGTTTTCCAGGTTTCCATGGCCTGCTCGATCGACATGCCCGAAGCGATACCGGCCTTGCGCGCGCCATTGACGGCCTGGATTTCCTTCATCTTGGCACCGGTAAGGCTGTATCCCTTCATGGCGATGAGCGTGCAGATCCAGGCGATCATCGGGATGACGCAGAACATGATGATGACGGCGACCTTGATGCCCGTGGAATAGGGCGTGCCGTCGGTCGGCAGATCCTGCAAACCGGCACAGATCAGGAAGATAAAGGCAACCAGCGTCTGCGCCAGAGAAGATACCAGCTTGTCCACCAGGGAGAAGAGCGTGCCCATGATGCCGGGAATGTACTTGCCGGAGCGGTACGTCTCGTAGTCCGAACAGTCAGCGACCATGGGGATGGGCATATCAGCAGTAGCATAGTACGCGCCGTATCCGATGCCGAAGCAGAGGATAAACGCGATAGTATACAGGTTGATGCTTCCGCCGCCTTCGAAGGGGAAGGAGAGCATGAGCGCCGGATTGCCGTACTGGCAGATCAAGAGCAGAACAAGCACGCCGACGTAGCATAGCAGGGCGATCGAAACATACCGAACGAGGGAAGCTTTCTGACCGTGCTTTTGCGAGGTGCGGACAGAGAGCAGGAAGAACGGAACAGCAAAGACGTAGCCCAGGATCATCATCGGCAGATAGAGCGAGTTGTAATTGCCCATGAGGATGCCGTAGAGCGCGAGAAGAACCGTGGTGTTGGTGGCAATCGCCAGAGCGAGCTTGCAACCGGCGCCGGCAACCATCAGGCGCTGCATGGGCTTGTTGTTCTTGATGATCTCTGCATACTCGGAGAGCTTGACCTTTTCCTGCTTTTCGCCGCCGATGCCGAAGTATTTCGGGCAGTCCTTTTCGGCAATGCCGATGATCGCCAGAATGGTCAGCAGCACAGAGATGCCGATGCCGATGGGCGTGATGATGCGGTAGAGCGCCGGATTGGCATAACCGGAGGAGATGAGCACGCCCGCTTCGTCTTTGACGTCGAACATAGCCTTGATCAGCGGGATCATGAACTGCATCACGCCCATGCCCAGCATGGAACCGATCGTATTAAAGATGGTGAACAGCGGGCGCTGATTGGGGTCGTTGGTCAAAACGGTCTGACCGGCGCGCGTGCAGCTGGTCTGGAAGGTATAACCCAGCACCCAGACAAAATACACGGCGGTAAAAGCGATATAACGCAGCGGCATCATGGTTTCGGGAATCAGCGGAAGCATGACGTAGAGCAAGATGACGCTGATCGCCATGACGACGCTGCCCAGGATCATGAAAGGCCTGAACTTGCCAATGCGCGTGCTGGTGCGGTCCATGATGGCGCCGATGATCGGGTCGGTAATCGCATCGCATATGCGCATCACAGTGACCATGATGGAGGCAAACATGCCCAGCTTCAGGATGCTGGAGCCGAACTGGGCGACATAGGAGAGAATCAGGACAAAGTAAACGTTCGTTGCGCCATTGTTCAGCGGAAAGAGAACGAGCTGATACAGCTTCGCGCGGTTTACGCCGTCATGGGTTGTTGTGTTCTGCATAAAGCAGCCTCCTTCGTTATCCGTGGTATTTCTCAGCCTGCTTGACACAGGCATTAGACCCAGTTGGATTTTTGCGGATTCTTCGACTTCTTGAGCACGTAGTCGGCATTCGGCGTGTTGACTTTGCGCAGGGTGGCGCTGTCGCGCTGATTGCCGGCAAGCGCTTCCAGCTTGACAGTTGCGCTCATCGGCACGCGGAAGGTGAAGACGTGATCGTCGCGCGTTTGTTCCGCAAAGCGCTTGCCGTTGACATTGAGGACCACGGTGGGCTCAGTCGAATAGACCTTGACGGTCGTGACGTCTTCGCAACGATCCACGTATCGCTTGGAGCAGATATGGACAAAGGGCTTGTCGCTCCAGTTGGCCTTATACAGATAGAAGCTGTCCTTCTTGATCTTGCGGTCAAATGTCACAAGGCCCTTGTGGTTCATGCCGGGTTCGCCGCCCTGATCGCGTGCATCCGCCGCAAAATCGAACATGTTCCAGACGTGCGTAGCCCACAGATAGGGGTGACGCTTAAAGCAACGGATCATGAACTCATGGTACTTGGCCTGATATTCCTCGGTATGGTCGTTGCGGCGCGGATGAGAGCTGTGCAGATTGGGCATGCCTTCGGCGCCGTACTCGCTGTAACCCAGCATGCGCTTGGGGAAGCACAGATGGAAGAAGCCGATCCACAGATCGTTGAGGAACAACCCAGGCACATACCAGCCCAAATACAGGTTCCAGCTGACCACGTCCGTGATATGCGCGACTTTGTTGAACGGGCCGCACATCGCATAGCAGGCCAACGTGGTAAAGCGGGAGGGATCGCTCTTGTGAATCAAATCATTGAGCACATGGTGGTTGTCCAGCATGTCCTGATTGTCCTTAGTGGAAATGGTAATCTCATTGGAGACGCCCCAGCAAACGATGCTCGCGTGGTTGTAATTCTGCTCAATGAGCTCGTTCATCTGGCTGATGGTGTTCTCGCGCCCTTCAGGCATGTGTTCACTGATGTACGGAATTTCTGCCCAGACGACCATGCCGTAGCGGTCGCACAGATCATAGAAGTACTGATCGTGCTGATAATGCGCCAGACGGACGGTGTTGCAGCCCATCTCTGCGATGAGCGCCATGTCCTCGTCGTGCATCTCGCGCGTGATGGCGTTGCCGACGCCCTTGCGGTCCTGATGGCGGGATACGCCGTGCAGGGGATAGGGTTGGTCGTTGAGGAAAAAGCCCTTTTTGGGGTCCATGTGGAACGAGCGGACGCCGAAGGGAATCTCTAAACGGTCGGTTGTCACGCCGTTCATTTGAACTTCGGCGCGGCAGGTATACAGATAGGGATCCTTTGTACCGTGCCAGCGGTGAGCATCTTCGAGGACGAGGGTTGCGTCCGTTCCATTGCCCTCTGCAACGGTCTGTCCCGCGTGGTCAAGGAGGGTGAGATGCACGTCGCCAGCTGTCACGCGGCTTTGTACGCGGATTTCGGCGCCCTTACCCTTGGGGGTCGGCGTGATGCGAATACCGCTGGATCCTAAGTAATCCAGCGCAAAGTGCGCGCGATTGACGATGAGCAGCCGCACCCCGCGATACATGCCGCCGTAGAACGTAAAGTCGGCCTTTTGCGGATAGACGCGGGTATTTACGCTGTTGTCAGCGATCACGGTCAGGTGATTTTCCTGTTGAAGCAGCGAGGTGATTTCTGCGCGGAAAGTCGAGTAACCGCCGTGATGCGTGCACACATCCTGGCCGTTTAAGGATACCTGCGCCGAGGCGTTGACGCCGTCGAACTCGAGCCAAACCTCCTCCTGCTCACGATCAAAGTTCGGGCAAGCGAAAGTATGCTCATAGCGGCAACTGCCGCGCTTATAGTCGTTGCCTCCGTCCTGACCGTCGAGGTTATTCCAGGTGTGGGGAATCTGAACGCGATGAATTTGCCCATCCAGACCCGTAAAGAGCCAATCCTGGCTAAGGTCGATTGTATGGCGCATAGGGCTTCCTCCTTGTTTTTGCAGATAAATGAGAAGGGACCGAAATCGCATCGGCCCGCGGGCAAGTATCCTCGGTGCTTGCCGACGTCACGGGAAATGAGCAGATACGGCAAGCAAAATGGACGCAAAAATATTCAAAATCAACAATCTCTACTGATATAATGTAACATATTGCTCAGAAAAAGGAAAGGGCATTGACTTGAATATGTGTGTCGAGGGCGCAAAAAGACAAAATGCGGACATATGCGTCAATTTTAAAACGTGAACAGAAAATATTGAAAACCGGCGACATGAATTCGCCTTGAACGAAGCGCTAAAAATAAAAACTCCGCTTCAACTCTGAAGCGGAGAAAACGTCATACCTTTACGGGTTTGGTCTTCCGGGTGTAGATGGCGATTTCACCGATGAGGAAAGCCGCCAGCGCCAAACCGGTAAAAATGATGAATTTGGGATCGAATCCCTTTTCGTCGATGGCGACAAATACGTCGCTGACGTACCAGTAGCACTTGTGAACGAAAAACAGGATGGCGACACCGGGCATCGCTGCCGTGGCAGCCGCAGCCAGCCCATAGCGCTTGAGCGCGATGAGCAGCATGGCGACTACAAACGCGCCAATGAGCAAAATGACAATGGGCGCATCGTAGCAGACGCGCTTGGTTGCGCCGAACGTCCCATGAATCATCTGGAAGTAAATTCCTGCTGCCAACGACAGCAGAGCGGCAAATACAGTGGCATAGACGCCAAACGCCTTCTTGCCGGAAGTATCGCTCATGTGAGTAGCTCCTTTCCATAATTCCCTGTGCAACAGGAAACAAAGCCCCGCCTTGCGAACGGAGTTCGATATAGAGTCTCGCCGCGCCATACGTTGCAAAAACCGTTTGTACTTCAGTGCACGACGGATCGCGGGCAGAACCGCATTTCTGGCCCAGAATACGCACGTGCCATTCCTGTAAAAAGGATAATTTATTATGGCACAATTATGGACAGGATGCAAACGGAATTTGCGGTTCTCTGCCGGGTATAGAGAGGAAAGTTGAGCTTTTCGAACGATAATAACGTCGCAAATGACAAAAATTGCCGGATTACGTAGAATTTTAGTCGTGAATAGACGTATCGGGATATGGCGACAATGTGGCGCACTTGCACGACAAAGGACTTTTCTTTTGGTTTAATTCGATATAAAATAAACAAAGAAAATAGTTGCAGCAGACAAAACCCGGCTGGCAAGCCGCGCCACAGGCCGATGCTGCGCTATCGTCGCGCAGTCACCGCATGGACCGCTGCGATGCACACCTATTTTGCTGGATGGTTTGGAAAGGAGATTTCCCCATGAAACCTTCAACGAGAAGAACGCTCAAAAAGCTGTTCTTGAATGTGACGGCGGGCCTTTGCGCAATTGTGTTTACGGGCAATGTCATTGCCGGTGAGTGTGCCGGTCAGATCAACTCTGTGCTGGGCACGGCTACTTCCAAGGTAGTCAGCACGCTTGAAGAGGGCGAAGAAGAAGGATACGCGCGCTACTTTGAGAGCCAGTTTAACTCCGTGGCCGAATTGAAGGCGGCCGGAGAAGCCAAGGTTCGCGAGGTCGAGGGCGAGGGCATTGTCCTCCTCAAGAACGACAACAACACGTTGCCGCTCGCTGCCGGTAGCAAGGTGTCTCTGGTCGGCGTGACGATCATGGATCCGGTCTATGGCGGAACGGGCTCCGGCGCGGTGGACGCTTCCGGTGCGCCGAATTATTACGATGTGATGGTCGATGCGGGTTATAACGTGGTCAACAAGGCCCTGCTCGACTATTATGTGGAAGACGAAGCCAAGCGCAACGCGCACGAGATCGCGGAGGTGCGCTGGAGCAAGGTCAACCGCAATCACGAAGATACCATGGGCGTCGGCGAAGATGTCATCTACGTCGTCGGCCGCGTGGGCGGCGAGGGCAACGACCTGACGGTCGAGATGTACGATACCCTCGACAACGACTACCTCAAGCTCAATGAGGATGAACTTTCCATTCTGGAAGGCCTCAAGGAGCTCAAGGACGAGGGCTTGATTCGTTCGATTACGCTCATCATCAACAGCGCGAACCCGATGTCCGTGGGCTTCCTGGAGGATGAGACCTATGGCGTGGATGCCGCGCTGTGGGTGGGTTCCGTGGGTCAGACGGGCCTGTACGCCGTGGGCGATGTCATTTCCGGCGCGGTGAATCCCTCCGGTTCGTTGCCGGACACCTGGTGGACGGACAACCAGCTCAACCCGGTGATGAACAACTTTGGTTCCTACACCTATGCGGATGCCAATAACTTCGACCTTGGCACCAATGTGAACAAGTTCAACCAGTATGTCGTCTATCAGGAAGGCATTTATCTGGGCTACAAGTACACCGAAACGCGCTATGAGGACGTTGTGTTGGGCACGCAGGGCGCCGGTAACTTCGTTTATGACGATGTGGTGGCCTATCCGTTTGGCTATGGCTTGAGCTATTCGACGTTCTCGTTCTCCGATATGAAGGTGGAGAAGTCGGGCGAAGGCACGGATGCGGCGTATACCGTCAGCGTGACGGTCACCAATACGGGCAACGTTGCGGGCAAAAAGACCGTTCAGGTCTACGCGCAGAAGCCGTACACCGAGTATGACAAGCAGAACCAGATTGAGAAGGCGTCTGTCGAGCTTGCCGGCTATGGCAAGACGCAGATCCTGCAGCCTGGCGAGAGCGAGGTTGTGACGGTGAACGTGCCGGAGTATTTCCTGACGTCCTATGATGCGCTGGGCACGGGCGTGTATATTCTCGACGAAGGCACCTATTATCTGACGGTGGCGGAGGATTCCCATCAGGCGGTCAACAACATCCTTGCCGTGAAGGAAAAGACCGTTGCTGACGGCATGACGGCCGAAGGCAACAAGGACCTGGTTTACAGCGTGGACTATGCGTTTGACGCGACGACGTATGCGGCTTCCTACGGCACGGGCGAGCAGGTGACGAGCCTGTTTGCGGATGCGGATGTGAACCGTTATGAGGGTTCCGGCGACAATCAGGTCGTGTATTACTCCCGCAGCGACTGGGAGGGAACCGTGACTTCCGGCCCTGTGCAGCTGAAGATGACCGAGCAGATTGCCGCTGACGCGAAGCTGGATGACTCCGATTTGCCCGATGCAACGGGTGTTGAGTTCCCGACGATGGGCGAAAACAGCAACATTCAGCTGATTCACATGATGGATTATGAGTTCGATGATCCGATGTGGGAGACGTTCATGGATCAGCTGACGTATAATCAGCTGGCCAAGATCTGCGCCAACGGTCTGCGCATGACCATCAACATCGACGAGATTGGCAAGCCGCTGACGGTTGACCACAACGGCCCGTCCGGTGTGACGCAGAAGTATTCCATCGGTGAAAATGGATATGCGGTGCAGACCAACGATCCGGACAAGGAAATGAAGGGAACCTGCTATCCGTGTAACGGCATCATCGCCGCGACGTTCAACGACAAGCTGGTGCAGGAAGTGGGCGAACTCATCGGTGAGGACGCAATGTGGGCCGGCTATGCGGGCCTGTATGGCACGGGCCTGAACATCCACCGCTCTCCGTACGCGGGCCGTGTCTTCGAGTATTACTCCGAGGACGGCAACCTGACCGGTCTGATTGCGACGGCTGAAACCGTGGGCATTCAGTCCAAGGGCGTTTATGTGTACAACAAGCACTTCGTGCTCAACGATCAGGAAAACAGCCGCGCGGGCATTGGAACATGGGTCAATGAGCAGGCGCTGCGTGAGATTTACCTGCGCGCGTTTGAATTGCCGATCGTCAACGCGGATGCCAAGTGCGTCATGACCGCCTTCAACCGGCTGGGCGCGCATTGGGCTGGCGCGTTCTCGGAGCTGCTGATCGATTGGCTGCGCGGCGAGGCGGGCATGTCCGGCTTTGCGGTGACCGACATGTATGACAATACGTACATGGTCAAGGCCAACGAAGTGGTCGCGGGCAACGACATTCCGGATAACTACGTGGGCGATGACCTCTCTGAGTTTGCGGCCTATGGCCCCGACGGAAGCAATCCGAATGCCCTTGTCGCTCAGGCGATGCGCACTTCTGCCAAGCGCGTGCTCTACACGGTGCTGCACTCCCGTGGCATGGATGGCGTGAGCCCGAACACCATGATCGTTTCGGTCACGCCGTGGTGGCAGATGACGCTCAACGTTGTGCAGTGGTCCTTGTGCGGGCTGACGGCCATTGCGCTGCTCGTGCTGCTGCTGGACATCGCCGGTATTGGAAATAAGAAGGAGAAGAAGGCATAAGCCTCTTCGCTTGGAGCAAAAAGAAGCGCACATGACGTGATTCGCGCCATGTGCGCTTTTTCTTGCGAACCTTCCGGAAAGCGCAGTAAATTGAAAAGGCGAGACAGCAAGCCTGGCGACATAAACCAACAGCCTTCCTGTAGAATTAGAACATGCTTTGAGAAGGGCATGACAGAAGGATATCGCGAGGAAAAGATGAGCGTCTGATCCGTATTTGCGGCGGGAAACGGGGCAAAAAGCACGTGATTATAGCAAAAAGAACGAACAATATTGTCGAAATCGTGAAATTGTGATATGATGTTGAAAAGATGTCATCTGTCTTATTTTGGGGGAGTGAAAGCGTCATGTTGTTGCTGGCTATTGTGGACGATGATCAGAATGATTCCGCTGCGCTCAGCGCACTTGTCGCGGAGTACTTTCGACAGAACGGCAAATCGTACATGTTTCGGGTGTTTCATACGCCTCTTGATTTCATCCGAAGCATGGAAAACTATGACATTGTATTCATGGACATTCGGATGGACAAACTGGATGGGCTTGAGGTTGCCAGGATCATGCGCAAGATCAATGCCAACTGCGCGCTGATTTTTGTAACCCATATGGCGCAATTGGCCATCAAGGGGTATGAGGTGGATGCGCTTGACTTTATCGTCAAGCCCGCGGATCAGTTTTCCATCAACTATGTGCTCGATAAAGCGATCAGCCGCCTGGAAAACACGTCCAGCACGCTGATAGCCATCAAGACATCGGATGGAATCATCAGCCTTTCTTCCAATGATATCATCTATGTCGAGGTATTCGATCACAACCTTGTCTATCATACGACGAAGGGCGTTTATGATGTGCGAGGCAGGCTTTCGGATGTGATTAAAAAGCTTGATTCAAAGCGATTCATCATGTGTAACCGCTCTTTTGTTGTCAACTTGAGGTATGTGTCTAGCGCGTGCAATGAATACCTCATCATTGACGGAACGAAAATTTCCATTTCAAAGTCGCACCGCAAGGAGATTATGCAGCATTTTTCCAATTTCCTGGGGGAAAACCTATGATTCAGGACAATCTGTGGGTTCAGACGATCGATCACCGCATCTCTACTGCGCTCATTCTGTTTTTGATGCTCCTGTTGTTGGGCAATAAACGAAAGCGCTCGGGCTTTACGTTTCGGATCGTGGGTTCGCTGTTTGTGCTCAGCGCGGCCAGCTGGTCGATACGTTTTTTGATTGATCATCAGCTTGCGGTAGGGGTTTTGCAGGGAATTGGATACAGTTTTTATATCGGCTTAATGTCCCTGCTTTACTTAGGCTGCTATGCTTTCTGTTATCAGGCATCGCTTGGCGAATTGCTGTATGCGGATTTGCTGGCATTGACCATTTATAAATTGGCTTGGAACACGTTTAAGGCATGCAGCTATGCCGTGTCGGTGGCGGGAATCCCTTCTCTTTGGGCGCGCTATAGCGTCATGGGCGCGCTGGTTTCCTACGTGGTCTATGGAAGCATGTGCGCTCTGGCATGCGGAATTCTCCATTTTTTCAAGGGTTCCCGGGATGGATTGGCGGAAAGGCCAATGCTCGTATCTGCCGTATGTTTCATCAGCTGTCAGATGATTCTGGAATTCTGTGGCCATGTCTTTACTGCGGATAATCACGCACTGTTCCTGTATTACTTTTGCGCGCTGATGTACACAGCCACCAACTATATTGTGCTTTTGGTGATTGCTCAACTGATTCGCTACCGGCGTGACAATGAGGATATGCAATCGTTTATTCGCAACAAGATGCAGTATTATCAGATGAGCCACGACGGAATTCTTTCCTTGCAGGTGAAGTGTCACGATCTCAAGCACCAGATTGCGGCGATCCGTTCCAAGGTGGGGAAGGAGAGTTTTGACAAGTACATCGACCGGCTTGAGGATTCCATTGACGAATATGGCACCGTGGTGGACTGCGGAAATGAAACAATCAATGTTGTTTTGACGGAAAAGAATATCCTGTGTTCGACTTACGGAGTCAAGTTTTCCTATATCATCGATGGTACGCTGTTCAATTTCATGTCCGAGATGGAAATTTACTCGCTCTTTGGCAATGCATTGGATAATGCGCTTGAGAGTTGCAGCAAAGTCAAAGACCCGGAAAAGCGGGTAATTTCGCTCAAGGCGGTGGCGCGCGGAGATTTGATCATCATGCATGTGGAGAACTTCTTTGAGGAAGAATTGACAATGGTTGATGGTATGCCTGTGACCACCAAGGACGGAACGGGTCATGGATTCGGTCTTCGTTCCATTCAGGAAATTGCCGAAAAATATAGGGGTGTAGCCTCCGTTCAGGCGGAAAATCACATTTTCAAACTCACTGTGTTGATGAAGCCGTAAATCGCGCGCTTCATCTTTTTTTTAGAGAGTTTACACAGATATCATCAGTGGAAGTGATCGATACAATCAAAAACAGAGAATATTCACGACACATTTTTGCCGTAAGTTGTTCATATGCCTTTTAGCGACGGCATGAGGGACATTCAAGACAATCCCCTTCTTTTTATTGTCAAAATCCGTTATAATATAGGCAACCTGTTCGGGCTGCTGGCGCGCGGCAGTTCGGCGAAAAGAGACAAAGGAAAAGGAGAATTTGTCATGAAGAGGATTCTGAGCTCGATCGTCGCTGCTGCGATGCTCCTGAGCATGATGCCTGCTTCGCTGGCTGAGTCCGGTGACAGCTACATCGCTGCTCCGTACAACGCGGCAGAGGTTGATCCGACCGTCACTTACCTGGAGCCGGTTTACTATGAGAATGAGAACGGCCCGACCATCGGTGTGACCACCGTTGGTGTGATCCAGTCCGATGGCCTCTACTTCAAGGACTCCGATAATGACCAGGAGCTTGACGTGTTTGAAGACTGGCGCGTGGACGCCGAAACCCGTGCGGCTGACATGGTGTCCAAGATGACGCTGATGGAGCAGTCCGGCTATGCGCTGAACTCCCTGATGCTCAATCCGGTCTCCAAGACGCTGGCCGAGGTGAAGAACGAGGACGGAACCATTGATCCGGCCAAGGTCTTCCCGATGGTCGCTGAAGGCGAAAAGACGCAGAACCTGACCCTGTTCAACCGTTCTGCTTCCG
>CALVTV010000149.1 GCA_944363005.1 uncultured Clostridia bacterium
GCCGGTTCATGCCCCGCAAGACGGCCTGATCGGTGACGAGTTTGCGCACGAGCAGGGGCAATTCCGCCTTGCGAATCGCCTTTTCCATGCCGGCCTTGCCCACCAGCGCCAGCAACACGCCGGCCGCCGCGCCCGCAACCATGCCGATGGGACCTGCGCTCACCAGCGCCATACCGCCTCCCCCGCAGACGCTCGCTCCAACGACCGCCAGCACGACCCCCATCAGTCCGCTGAGCACATCCATGCCCATGGCATCCAAAAGCGAAAGCTTGACACCCGGCAAACCGGCATCCACGCTCGTTCCTTGCAGGGACATGCGCTCCGGAGGCACACCGCAGCGCATGCACAGGGCGACGAGTTCCCCTTCCAGGGACTCCATCAGCCCGCCCGTCCAGTCCCGAAGCACCGCCTCGATGCGCGCCTGCCCTACCTCGCCGGAGAACGCCTCCCCGATGTCCTGATGCATCCGGGCATCCAGCGCATCAATCGTGCGCACGCCGCCCCGGCGCCACAGGCGCACAGACTTGATCACGCTCTCCCTCGCCGTTTCCAACAGCGCCGCCGCCATCGGCGCATAGAGTTCATGCACCCGTTCGCCCACCAGCGCGCTGAGCCGCTCACCGCGGGCTATGGAAGCGACCTCCCGGCGGAATACGGTCAACCGCTCATCCACCCGGCCTGCATAGGCCAGCCCGCGCGCGATGGAGCATTCAGGCTCGGGGCACATGACCATCACGCTCTGCGGGAACGCCTCCTGACAGGCGCTGCGGAAGAACGCCATGCGCGACGCGCCGCCGGTGAGAATCACCACTTCGGGCGGGCAGTCTTTGCTGGCCTGTTGCGCCGCCCTCAGCGCATCCTGCAAGCACGTGACAAAGCTGCGCCCTCCCAGCGCCAGGGCTGGCAAATGAATCAACTTGTCGATGATCTGCGCGTTCAACCGCAACTCAAGCGTGCAGATTTCGTCATAGCAGACCGTCAGCGGCGTAGTCAGTTCAATGTCCTTCTCCTCGCTCAGGAAATACTTTTCCTTGAGCCTGCGCGCCTCCAGCTCGCAGTAGCTATGCCAGGCGGAGCTGTCGCGCATGACCCGCTCGATGATTTCCCGATCCGGGCTCTTCTCGATGGCTTCGCTCAGAATCAGCGCGTCGAGCACGCCGCCGCCCAGGTTCGTATCTCCAAAGAGAGAGAGGTTCTGCTGATGTCCTTCGACAATATAGGCAAAGTCCGTGGTCGAGGACCCGATATCGATCACCATGGCGCTCTTGCGCATGAGCGCCGCATCAATGCGCAAACCGCGTGCGTGGCGCGCATAGAGAAACGCCGCGCGCGGTTCCGGCACGACCTCAACATTCGGAAACCCGGCCGACTCCAGGAGCGCCGCATACTGCGCGCGCCTGCCTTCGCCCCAACCCGCGGGGCAGCCAACAACCGTATGCGAGATCTCCGCCATCAGCCCCGGTTCCTGCTCCAGCAGCAGCGCCAAAACGCCCTGCGCAAAAGCGCGCACCGCCGCTCCCGCCTGGGGATCGGTCAAGTAGCGCGATTTAAAGCGCACTTGCGCGTCCATCGCGCCCGCAAGCACGCTGGCCTCTTCGCCCACGACGATTCGTCCGTCGCGCGTTGCCACGGCGGAGAGCATGCTCGTGCGTCCGTTTAGCGCCACAACACGCGGTTCAACCGTCGATTCCCCGTCCATCAGCGTGACAGCGCTCTCGCCATCGCCCAAATCAAACCCCAGAATCTTCACGCGCTCACGCCTCCTTTCATGCTCACTGCCGCAACACCTCGCCGCAATACCTTTCCGTCCTTGAGCAGCGCGGGACGGACTGTGCGCGACGCGCCGACCGTCGGCAGCGCGTCAAACAGCGCGGCCTGTTCCGGCGCATACTCCACAACCTCCACGCCCAGCATGTGCAAATACTCCTGCGCCAACGACAAAGAGCGCATCGCCGCATCCTGCCGCCCCGATGCCTTGGCCTCCAGCAGCGACACCAGCAAATCCAGCGTCGCCTCATCCGCCGTGCCCGACAGGCGCGCCGTGCTTGCCGGAACATCCAGCAGCGCCAGATCCCCGACGCAGACGTCCACCGCCTGGCAGAGTTTGCGCATCTGCATCAGCAGCGCGGGAACATCCACGTCCACGACCGCCCGCGCCTGCATGCGCTCATCCACCGCACTCGTGCGGATGGACCCCACTGCCAGCAAAACCACGCCCGCCGCTTGCGCCATGGCCATTGTCGCGCGGCCCTGCACATAGTCCACAATCGCCAGTACGGCCAAAAGCGCAACGCCTCCCATTTGCAGGCCGCGCATGATTTTGCTCCATGTCGAGCGCGCTTTCGGTTCATCGCGCACGACGAGTTCCCCCGTCGCATGCGCCCCCTGCAAAAGCAAGGGTGCCTGGCGCACAACCGCCAGAATGGCCTGCTGACGCTGCCTGGCATGCTCGTCCTGTTCATCCTGCGCCATCTCGCAGGCCATCTGTTCGAGCGCCATGGAGCAGGCCGCAATCGCCTGCTGCATGCTCTGTGCGCGCGTAAGCTGCTCGCGCAGCGCATCTTCCCGATGTTCAAACGCCGTCAATGCGTCCATATGCTTCCCTCATTTCACAGGTTTGTCCCATTGTAACCCGAATTCGAGGGCTTTGTCAATTGACCGCTTCTATGCTATAATGCTCAGGAGAATCCCCCGAAAGGAGCCTTGCGATGCGCACGCTCACCCACATCGTTCAACCCGAAGAGGCAGACCGCGCCGTGCGCGCCGTCGTGCCCCGTTGTTTTTCGCTCGGCGTGCATGCTTACCGCCGCCTCAAAGTGCAGGGAGCCATCCGCGTCAACGGGCAAACCGTGCGCGCCGATCACCACCTTGCCGCGGGCGACGTGCTGGAAGTGCTTCTCCCCACGGACGAATCCCGCACCACACCCACCATCCCCGAAGGCCCGCCGTCGTTCATCCGCTACATCGATGAGGACATGATCATCGCCAGCAAAGGGGCTCCGCTGGCCACGCTGCCCGCCAGCCACATTCACAGCTGCACGCTGCGCGAACAGCTCATCGCCCTGCTTGGGGCCGATGCCCAGCACTTTTGCTATCATCCCGTGAACCGTCTGGACAAGGGCACGAGCGGTCTGCTCTGCATCGCCCGTCACGCACATGCGCAGCGCCTGTTGACCGCGCAGCTGCACACCGGCAGCTTTGTGCGCGAATACCTTGCCGTCACCGAGGGCATCCCCGATCTAAACGAAGGCGTGATCGATGCGCCTATTGCCCGCCTTGGCCCGGGCGCCCGGCGCATTCTCTCTTCGGATGGCCAGCGCGCCGTGACGCATTACCGCGTGGAGCAGGCAGGCACACGCCGGGCACTTCTGCGCTTGCGGCTTGAAACCGGGCGCACCCACCAGATTCGCGTGCACCTGTCCTCCATCGGCTGCCCCATCTGCGGCGATTACCTCTATGGTACCGAGTTGCCGGAACTGGAAGGACGCTTTGCCCTGCATTCGACGCTCCTTCGCTGCACGCAGCCCCTCACGCAAGCGCAAATCGAATGCGAAGAGCCATTGCCCGAAGCGCTCCGGGCGCTGCTCTAATCCTTTTTCACTTCGATCTCTTGACTCTGTGCGAAGCAGGAAGGGAGCCCGATGGCCCGATTCGCAAAGTATTCTTCAGCATGCGCATGTAAAACAGGTTTTCCCTTGCCATGGGATTTTGTTGCAAGGACGCAAAGCGCGCATCATTCGGCCCGCCCGCGCCATGCTAAACATGATCACGCGAAAGGGAGGCCAAATGGATGAACAAATCCAACAAACCGCACGCAGCCTGGCAATGGAATCCACCGCATGCCGTAGAGTTTGCAGATGACCCACTCGACAGAGACATCGACGTTTCCCGCCTCACAGAATGCACAGGACTCATGCAGCGCATACCGGGGGACGAGAGTGCCGCTCGGGCGCTGTGCGACCTGCACGCCATTCACACTCTGAAACCCGGCGGCAACCCCGGAAAGGACAACCCCCGCAACGATCCCTCGGAAATCCGCTTTCACAGGG
>CALVTV010000150.1 GCA_944363005.1 uncultured Clostridia bacterium
TGATATCCGTGCCGCCGCT
Source organism: uncultured Clostridia bacterium (assembly GCA_944363005.1). Classification (GTDB taxonomy): domain Bacteria; phylum Bacillota; class Clostridia; order Christensenellales; family Aristaeellaceae; genus Ventricola. The sequence goes on from CALVTV010000150.1 coordinate 20, forward strand.
GGAGGCGTCCAGATGAAACAGAATAGCTGAACCGACAGAAGGAAGCAGTACGGCGAAGCACAGCTCCAAAAACGGCTGATCCGTCAACGGACCGGCCAGCGGCCAGAGGATTTCCATGCCATACGTGCTCAGCGAGAGCAGCATGGAGCAATACACCGTACTAAAAGCAAAGCTGCGGCCCAAAACAGCAAAGCCAAGGATCAGCAGCAACGCATTGATGATCATCATGAACATGCTGGGGGTGAGAATGGGGGAGGGGAACAGCCTGCCCAGGATCAGCGAGATGCCGCTGACGCCGCCAGTAGAGAAGTTATTGGGGAATTTGAAGAAGTAGACACCAATGGCGGTAACGAGGATGCCCACCGTCATCAGCAGGTATCGCTCCAGTGTGGTCAGCGGCCGTGCTTGCGCGGAATGTTGCAAAACTTTCATTTGGAAACCTCTCTGCCCTTCTTGGGGCGAAATGCTGTCTGTTATTCGTTTAAATAGGCCAACAAAAGGCGGACGGATTGATCCGCGGCCATTTTTGAAAATACGGGATAGTCCATATGGGAAGAGCCGTCGGCGCTGTCGGATATGGCGCGCAGCACGCAGAAGGGAATGTGGTTGACATAACAGACCTGGCCGATTGCCGCTCCCTCCATCTCGCAGGCGATGGCGCTGAACGTGTCCGCGATGTAGGTCTTTCGCCCGGGATTGGCCACGAACTGATCGCCGGAGGCGATGCATCCGGTGAGCGTTGGAATCTGCAGCGCATTTGCGCAGTCGCAAAGCCGGGAGATGAGCGTTTTGTCAGCGGGAATCTCGATGACGTTGATGCCGGAGATGAGCCCCACGGGATCGCCAATGGCGGATGTGTCCATGTCGTGCTGAACGACGCAGGAGGATACGGCCAGATGGCCGATGGAAAGCTCGCTCGTGAGCGTACCGGCAACACCGGTATTGATGATGCAGGAGGGGGCGTAGCGCAGGATCATCGTCTGCGCGCAGAGTGCGGCGAAGACCTTGCCGATGCCGCATACGGCGGTGACCACCTCCTGCTGTCCGATGCGGCCGCGCACAAAGGAGATGCCGCTGATGGTTTCGCTGACGGGGTTGTTCATATGGGTGCGCAGGTGTCCCATTTCCAGGCTCATGGCTGCGATGATGCCGATCATAGATTCACTCCTCATAGGTGAAGGTCACAGGGCGGGCGTCAAGCTCCTGAAGGTAGCGCCGGGCTTCCTGCTGAGCGGATGTAAGGTCGAGGTTGATGTAATTGCCGCATTCGCGGGCGCTGGCGCCGAAGACCGGGCCTGTGTGCTCCAGAATGCGACCCAGTACATTGCGCACCTCGCTGAGCACCCTGGCGTTGTCGGCATGGCGCACGAGCAGGTAAAACCCGGTCTGGCACCCCATTGGGCCAAAGTAAATCACGTCCGGCCCGAGCGCTCCGTTGCGCACGTAGGTGGCGAACATGTGCTCGAAGGAGTGCATGGCGGCGTTGCTCATCAGGTCGCCCGTGTTCGGGCGGCGCGTGCGCATGTCGTAGGTGGTGATATCGCCGTCGATCCGGCTGACATAGAGCCCCGGCAGCAGTTTGTCGTGATTGACCGAAAAGCTCTGAATGCGTGCGATGGGTTTCATAGGAACCTCCCAGCGGGAAATTTTGCTCCCCTATTATATCGCGCGAACCTCGCTTTGGCAAGATGGCGAAAACGCTCTTGCGCGCGCGTAGGGCATGCCGTATAATGGGTTTTACAAAGGGAGAGGAGCCCTGCTATGAAGAAGAAAATGCTTGTGCTGGATATCGACGGAACGTTGACCAATTCCAGCAAGGAGATTACCCCGGCTACGCGTGACGCGCTCAGGCAAGCACAAAGCGCAGGCCATGTTCTCGTGCTCGCCTCCGGGCGGCCTACGGGTGGCTTGCGCATGATTCTTTCCGAACTGAATCTCGATCGTTGCGGGGGATACGCCATCAGCTATAACGGGGCCTGCGTGACGAATGCGGCGACGGGCGAAACCGTGTTCCGCAACGCTTTGCCGGACTACGTTCCCGCCTGGATGCATGCGTACGCCTGCGATCACGACCTGGGCATGTGCACCTATGTGGGCAATACGCTGCTGTGCGGAACGCGCGTCGATCGTTATCTGGAGCGGGAAACGGTCCTCAATCAATTTGAGCGCGTGCAGGTAACCAGTTTTGAGCCGTATATGCGCACGGACTTGTACAAAGTGTTGCTGACCGCGCAGCCCGTGCGCGCCGAGGAGCACGAAAAGCGGCTGGCGCGCCGGTTTCTGGGCCGGTTGAGCATTTACCGCAGCGAACCATACTTTATCGAGGTCATGGCCCGCGGCGTCAACAAGGGCGACGCGATTGCCGGTCTGCTTGAGCGACTGGGCATGGAGCGCGAGGACGTCATCGCCTGCGGGGACGGGCTCAATGATCTGCCGATGCTGCGCTATGCCGGAGTCGGCGTGGCGATGGGCAATGCGCAGCCGGCGGTCAAAGCGGCGGCGGACGTCGTCACACTCAGCAATGACGAGGACGGCTTGGTACCCGTCATTGAGCGGTATCTGCTGGATCGTTGACGGCGCGCCGCAAGGTGTGAATGCTCATCACAAGTGCGAGCACCTGCGCGATGGCCATGGCCAGCAGCACGCCCCAGAGGCGCAAGGCGGGTTGAACAGCCAGCGCATAGGTCAGTACGATGTTCACAAAGCTCGAGATCAGCGATACCCGCAGGGCGGCGCCCTGAAGGCCGAGCCCGTTCATCATCCCTCCGACCACCTGGGAGAGGGAAAGGACGGGAATCAGCAGACTACAGCGCCTCAAGTAAGGCAAAAGATCCGCCTGACGATAGAGCGTGTTGGCGACGAGCGGAGCGAGCAACCAAAGGCCGGCCATCGCCGCAAATCCGACAGCCAGCGCTGCACCGGCCACGCGCAGGCACAGGCGGCGCATCGGAAGCCCGCGGGCTTGGCGCCGCGTCAGTTCGGGCGCGGAGACCATGCAAAGGCTGCAAGTAATAAACGAGGGCAGCATCAGCAGGGGCATGAGCATGCCGTCCTTCATGCCCAGCAGGCTGAGCGCTTCGCTCTGGGGCAGGCCGGACGTTTCAAGGCGCGCGGGGACGAGCATGGCGTTCACCGTGCGCATGAAGGAGGAAACCAGCCGCATGCCGGTCAGCGGAAGCGCCAGAGCGATCATTTCGGAGAAGATGGCGCGATGTTCGCCGCGCCCCCGTTGCCCAAAGAGCACGCCAAGGCAGAGCACCAGCATGAAAACCAGGCTGACGGTTTCCCCGGCGAGCGCGCCCAGCGCGGGTATGGCGGCCCGAAAGGACAGCGGAATGCCGCGCAGGAGCGCGCAAAGGCGCATGCTCAGGAAGAAGCGCACGATCTGTTCGAGCAGTTCGCTTAGTGCAGGGGGAACAGGATGGCCCGTGCCGTAAAAATACCCATTGAGCGCGCAGGAAACACCCAGAATCGGAATGCAGGGCAGATAGAGGATGAGCGCGGGCAGCGTGCGCATATCGCCCAGCCACTGCGCGATGGCGTTGCGAAATACGAACGCGCCGATCGCCAGGGGAATGCCTGTGAGCAGCGCCAAAACGATGCCGCAGCGCAGCACGCAGACCTGGCGGTTTCCGTCGGCTTTGGCGCTCATGCGCGAAACGGCGGCAGGCAGTCCGGAGATGACCGGGGTGAGCAGCAGCATCTGGGCGCTGTGGGAAAGTTCCACAAGGCCCATCGCAGCGGCCCCCAGTTCCCGGGAGAGCCAGATGCGCATGATAAAGCCCAGCACGCGCACGACGAAGTGCGAGCAACTCAAAAACATCGTTTGACGGACAAGTCGCGTCATCCTTGCATCACCCGCAAGAGGGTATGCGCGGCGCAGGCGCGTTGAGAACAGGAGGAACAGGATATGTTTGATAAATGGGATCGTCGGTTTATGGAAATGGCGCAGCTGGTGAGCACCTGGGCAAGCTGCTATCAGCCGGAACGCAAAATCGGCGCGGTCATCGTCAAGGACAAGCGCGTGATGACCACGGGGTACAACGGTGCGCCCGCTGGGGTGAAGACCTGTGTGGAGCGCGGGGAATGCCTGCGCAAAAAGCTGGGGATTCCCTCCGGCACGCGCCATGAGATGTGCTATGCCGTTCACGCGGAGCAGAATGCCATCATTCAGGCGGCCAAGCTGGGCATTGAGATCTGCGGCGCGACGCTCTATTGCACCCATCAGCCGTGCATCCTCTGCGCGAAGATGATCGTCAATGCGGGAATCGTGCGCGTGGTGTATGGCGCAGGCTATCCCGATCCCTTTGCGCTGGAGATCTTCCGGGAAGCGGGCGTGCGGGTGGAGTGCTTTGATGCGCAGCAGCAGGATTGACCGCGGCGCAAACGAGTATCGGCGTGTTTAAGCGGCTGCGGCCGCTTTTTTTCTTTTTTGATGGGACAAAATGCGCTCCTTCTGCGTTGTTAGGGTGAAAAGCACGCGCGCTTTGAGAGGAGGAACACTCACGTGATGACGGAAGAACGCTTTGTGCAGGAGGTCATGCAGATGCGGGACATGCTCTACCGGCTGTCCGTCAGCTATCTGCATCATGACCATGATGCGCAGGATGCGGTTTCGCAGGCGATCGAAAATGCCTGGAGGCATCGCGACCGTGTGAGCCCGGACGCCTTTCGCCCCTGGCTTACGCGCATTGTGATCAATCAATGCAAAACGCTGTTGCGCCAAAGGGGGCGTGTTTTCGCCAGCGAAAACATGGAGCGCTATGCGGGCATGGCCGAACCTGTGGATCTCGTGCTTTGCGATGCGCTGGCGCGCATACCGGACAAACTGAGGACGCCTCTTCTTCTGCACTACATGGAAGGATTTTCTGTGCATGAGGTCGCGCGTGTGCTTCGCGTGCCGGATACGACGGTCAGAAGCCGCCTGTACCGGGCGCGAAGGGCCTTGCGCGAACAGCTTGACGAACAGGAGGGGAGCAGAGCGTGAACAGACAGGAGCATGAGCCCACGCGCGAGGAGCTTCTGCGCGCGTTTGCCAAGACGCCGGCCGCGTTTGAGGATGGCGTCGAAGATACCCTCCGCAGACTCAAACGCAGCGAGGAGGGCCATATCATGAAGCGTAAGTTGACGTTGGCGCCGGTATTGGTGCTGATTCTGGTGGTTTTGTTGGCGGGGATTGCTGTTGCCCTGTATCCCGGGACGATTGAGCGCTTCGGCGCGTTTTATGGCGAGGACTTCGCCAAACGGCTCGAAGGGGGCGACCTGGCGCAGTCCGGCGCATCGTATACCCTGGGCGATGTGACGTATACGGTGACGGATGTGGTGTATGAAGGCGGCGTGCTCTATGGCACGGTCGTCATGGAGCCGGCTGAAGGCGCGAATGTCGTGCTGATTCCGGAGGACACGGATGTCAACAGCCCGTTTGGGGTGAACACCGGCTATGGGGAGGAGGCGCCGGAGGACGCGCAGAGCTACAAGCAGGTGGCACAGGCGCGCGGAGCGCGGATGCTGCTGGCCAAGTGCGTGCCGAACGGCTATGTGCTCGACGGAGAACTGCTCACCGGCGACTGCGGATACATCGATACGGCGACGCCGGAGGGGGCGATTCTCTCTTCCTTTGAGCTCTACGGGTGGAACGGCGGCATTGAGCGCGCCGCGGACTACGTCATCGAGCTGTCGCTGAGCAACTGGGAAGTGACGCCGGAGGGCGAGTGGCTGCGCGAGGAGCCCAACAATACCTGGCAAAAGGCGGCATGGCGAGTGACCGTGGAGCCTACGCTGGTGGAACAGACCCCCGTGCCGGCTCCGCAGGCCGCTAATGTCGCGGGCGCCGAAGTCCTCCTGCCCACGGGGTTTGACGGCGCATTGCCGGTCTATGTCGTGGCGGAACGGGATCTGCGGCAGGTCGTGCAGACGCTGGATTTTTCCAACGAGGACGTATCCAAGGAGGACGCTCAGGAATACGGGACGTATTATGAGCTGACAGACGGCGGAAGGCTTTCGCTTGAGAGCGAGGGCTTCGTGAGGTGGAGAGCCGACGGCGATGCGCAAGGCGACGTCATCGACCTGGTTTCCTGGGAACACTTCGAGGCGGACAACGGGTACTGCTATGGACAGGCGCAACCGGTGAAGGAGCTTGAGGCATTCCCGCTCGAGGAGGCGCTGGCTGAGGTGGAGGCGCTGTTTGAAGCGTGGGATTTGCCGCCGGTGCAGCTGATGGACGTTTGGACGGTGGATATGGACACGGCATTGGCGCTCAAGGAGGCGTACGATGCGCGCAACGAGGCGCGAAGCCCCGAACCGTCCCGATTTGACGTGTCCGGCATGACCAAGCAAGACGAGGGTTACGCGCTGTTTTACAACGGCGCGGTGCAGGGCGTGCCCTGTTCAGATGAATACTTGAGCATGCAGGCCTATGTCACGGATCGCGGTGTCGAGTACCTGAGCCTGCGTGCGCCCTATGCGCTGGGAGAAGCGCAGGGGGAAGCTGTGCAGCTGATCGGTGCGCAGGAGGCGCTGGCGTATGCCATTCAGGCGGCGCAAAACAGCTGGCTGCCCGAACTGGCGCAACCGCTTGAAACGCCGCTTCGCATCGAACTGGTCTACACGGTGCGCAACCGTGCGCAACTCTGGCCTGCCTACAACATCTACGCTGTGGATGGGGTGAAGGACGGCTATGTGTTCAGCGTCACGGTTTCCACGCAGGATGGCACGGTACTCAATGCGCCGTGGATGTAATGGATGAAGCCGCCCTTCGGGGCGGCTTTTTTGCGTCCAGTTTAGAAGACCGGCCGCGATTGACAAAGGGCAGAACTTTCCATATAATGAACCTGAATACGCAAGACCGTTCGAGGACGGCGGAGGGAAACATGGCGAGTTACACGAATTATGTCATGGCGCAGTCGCTTGAAGAAGCATATGCGCTCAATCAAAAGAAGAGCGCGGTGATCGTCGCGGGCAACATGTGGCTGCGCATGTGCGGCTTGCGGCGGCAGACGGCCATTGATCTGTCAAAATTGGGGCTTGACGCCATCGAGGAGACGCAGGATGCGTTTATCGTAGGGAGTATGACGTCCCTGCGCGCGCTGGAAACCCATGAAGCGCTCAACCGGGAGACGGGCGGTGCGTTTCGCGAGGCGCTCGCGCCGATTGTTGGAACCCAGTTCCGCAGGACTGCGACGGTCGGGGGAAGCGTGTACGCGCGCTTCGGTTTTTCCGACGTCAGCGCTTTGCTGTTGGCGCTTGACGCGCAGGTGGAGCTTTACAAGCGGGGCGTTGTGCCGCTTGAGGAGTATCAGCGGGAGACGTGGGATCGCGACATCCTCACCCATGTGCGCATTCCCAAGGGACGGCGGGCCGGCATTGCGAGCGTGCGGCTGAGCAAGACGGACTTTCCGGTGCTCGTGTGCGCGGCTTCGACGGATGGGGAGACGCTGCGCCTGGTGATGGGCGCGCGCCCTGCACGGGCGATGGTGGTCGCGGATGGGCTGCGCTTGACGGCGGATCTTCAAGATTGGGAAGCGCTGGCTGGCAGCGTTCCCTTGGGCACAAACCTGCGCGCCAGTGAAGCATACAGAAGGAAGATTGCGCCGGTGCTGATGCAGCGCGCGGTGCAGGCCTGCTTGGGAGGAAACGAAGATGACCATTGAGTTTACGCTGAACGGGCGGCCTGTGACGGCGCAGGCGCACCCGGCGGATTCGCTCTATGATGTGTTGCGCGCGCTGAATATCGCGAGCGTCAAATGCGGATGCGAGACGACCAACTGCGGACTGTGCACGGTGCATCTGAATGGCAAAGCGGTGCTCTCTTGCAGCGTGCCCGCGCCGCGCGTGGCCGGTCACGAGGTGGTGACGCTCGAAGGATTGCAGCAGGAGGCCCTGGCGCTGGGCGCCTGTTTGGCAGATGAAGGCGCAGAGCAGTGTGGATTTTGCGCGCCCGGTCTGATGATGAATGTGCTGGCCCTGGCGCGGGAGAACCCGGCGGCGACGGATGCGCAGATCGACGCGTATCTGGCGGGCAATCTCTGCCGCTGCACGGGCTATATGAGCCAGCGGCGGGCGATTCGCCGCTATCTTGATTCGCTGGAGGTGCGCGCATGAAGGCAGTAGGAATGGGTGTGCGCAAAAAGGATGCTTTGGCGCTGACGACGGGCAAACCGGTTTACACGGAGGATATCGCGCCCAAGGATTGCCTGGTGGTCAAGCTGATGCGCAGCCCCCATGCGCACGCGATGATCGAGGAAATCGACGTCAGCCGCGCGCTCAAGGCGCCTGGTGTGGCCTGCGTGCTCACGTATCGCGACGTGCCGGGCACACGCTTTACCCTGGCGGGGCAGACGTATCCGGAGTTCAGCCCGTATGACCGGCTGATCCTTGACCGGCACCTGCGCTGCGTAGGCGACCCGGTTGCCGTCGTCGCGGCGGAAACGGCCCGGCAGGCCGAGGCGGCCATGCGGCTCATTCGCGTGCGCTACCAGGTGCTTCCCGCTGTGCTGGACGCGCAGCGGGCGAAAGACAACCCGGTGGTCATCCATCCCGAAGCGGATTGGCGGGCGCTGGTGCCCGATTGCGGCGCGGATAACCGGCGCAACCTCTGCTCGACGGGCGAAGAGGCACAGGGCGACGTCGAGGCGGAACTGGCCGCTTGCGACGTGGTGATCGACGAGGTCTATGAGACCAAGGCGAACCAGCAGTGCATGATGGAGACCTTCCGCGCCTTCACCCGCTGCGATGCGTATGGGCGGTTGGAAGTGGTCTCCTCCACGCAGGTCCCCTTTCACGTGCGGCGGATTCTGGCCACGGCGCTGGAGATCAAAAAGAGCGATGTCCGCGTCGTCAAACCGCGCATTGGCGGGGGGTTTGGCGCCAAACAGACCGCGGTTTGCGAGATTTACCCGGCGATTGTGACGCGCAAGACGGGGCGGCCCGCGATGATTATCTACACGCGGGAGGAGTCAATGACGATTTCCTCGCCGCGACATGCCATGCGCATGCACGTGCGCGTCGGCGCCATGAACGACGGCACGATTCGCGCAATCGACCTGTATACGCTCTCCAATACCGGCGCTTACGGCGAGCATGGGCCCACGACTGTCGGCCTTTCGGGCCACAAGTCGATTCCGCTCTACACGCATCACATGAAGGCGTTCCGCTTCCGGTGGGACGTGGTGTA
>CALVTV010000151.1 GCA_944363005.1 uncultured Clostridia bacterium
AAAACTCATTTTCGAATTGACTGTCTTTGTTTTGACGCGATTCTCTCGAACCGCGTCTCGCGTTCTCTTCTCTATTCTGTATCGTTTTCAAGGATCATCGCCGCCCTCGCTTGAGTTGCTCTCGCGCCGACAGCTGAATTAGTATACATCACTTTGCGGATATTGTCAACCCCTTTTTTAAACTTTTTTGAACTCTTTTTTCTTCTCTTTCCCCGGTTCCGCATCCTGGCCTTGCCGCGCGCATACGCTATATCGGTGATGCAATCGTGATCCGACAGATTTTCCGGGTAGGCGCGCTGCTTGTGCTTTGCGCGCTGCTCGTCTATGCGCCGGAGCTCATCGCTTCGGTGCGTGCCCCTTATGGCGTCATAACTCCAGATCGCATTTTGCTGCGCATTGCGCTGTGCACATCGGACAGCGACGCGGCCTCCGCGTTTTTAAAAGAAGTTTCTTCCTATCAAAAGGAGCATTCCTCCGTCCATCTGCGTGTCACGCGCGTGCAGGCCGATCAAATCAGCCAGTTGCCGGACCCGCAGCCCGACCTGGTTGTCTTTTCCGCAGGCGACGTCCAATCCCCTCAGGCGCTCCTTGCCCCGCTTCGCAGCGAAGAGGGGCTCGATGATCCCAACCAGGGCATTTGGGCGGGCATGCGCTATGCCGTTCCTTTTCGCACGGACGGCGGCCAAACCCTGCTCTGTGCGGCCTGCGCAAAAGCACGCGAGCGCGAAGAGGCGCAGGCGTTTTTGTCCCATCTGCTGGGCGAAACGTGATTTTTTCCGCGCGCGCTTGTGCAATTGCGCGTCATCGGTTACAATAGAGGCAAGTGCAATCGGGAGGTTCACATGGATACCTTAATCAAATCGCTTGTTCAGGCCAACTTCGCGCCCGAGAGAATCATCCCCGGCGCACTCATGGCCCGATACACCACATTCCGTGTCGGCGGTCCCGCCGACGTGCTCGTCAATATCGCTTCCGCCCAGGAAATCAGCATCGCACTGCGCGCCGCCAAGTATGCGGGCGTGCCCGTGACCGTCATCGGCAACGGGTCCAATCTGCTCGTGCGCGACGGCGGCATCCGCGGGCTGGTGATCCGCATCGCGCAGCCCATGAACGAAATCCGCCAGGATGGCAACGTCCTGCGCGTGCAGGCGGGCGCCGCGCTTCCCTCTGTCGCCGGATTTGCCCAGCGCAGCGGGCTCGACGGTCTGGCGCCCCTGTCCGGCATTCCCGGCACCCTCGGCGGCGGCGTCATCATGAACGCCGGGGCATACGACAGCGATCTGAGCCAGGTCGTCACGCGCGTGGATGCCATTGCGCTCTCCGACGGCAAACCCTTGACTTTCGAAGGGAAACACCTCGGTTTTTCCTACCGTCATAGCGCCATGATGGACGCGCGCGTCGTCGTCACCGAGGTCACCCTGCGGCTGACGCCCGGCGATCCGGACGCCATTGCCGCGCGCACAGAAGAGCTGCTTGCCGCCCGGCGGGAAAAGCAGCCGCTGGATTTGCCCAGCGCCGGCAGCACGTTCAAGCGGCCGGAAGGCGACTTTGCCGCGCGGCTGATCGACGCGGCGGGTCTCAAGGGCCTGCGCGTAGGCGATGCGCAGGTGAGCGAAAAGCACGCCGGGTTCATCGTCAACCTCGGCCACGCCTCGGCGCGCGACATCCTCGCCCTGATGGATGAGGTCAAAGCGCGCGTATTGGCCGCTTCCGGGGTCACCCTCGAGCCGGAGGTGCGCATTTTGGGCGAAGACGCCTGATACGAAAGGATCGCTTCGATTACCATGAAGTTTTTGATCGTGACTGGACTTTCCGGCGCAGGCAAGACCAGCGTGCTGCGCCACCTGGAGGACGTGGGCTTCCAGTGCATCGACAACCTGCCCTCTCCGCTGCTGACGCAGGCGTTTTCCCTGTGTGAGAAGGTGGAACTGAATAAACCCGTTGCCCTGGGCGTGGACTCCCGAAGCGGGGCGCTGTTTGACCCCCAGGCCGTAATCCGCGCCGTAGACGAGGCGCAGCACAGCGGCAACGAGGCGTCGATCCTCTTTCTTGAGGCCGACACCGAGACGCTGATCGACCGCTACAAGGAGACGCGGCGCGACCATCCGCTTGCCGGCGGAAAACGCACGCTCGAAGAGGCGATTCGCGCCGAGCGCGAGATGCTTCAGCCCCTGCGCGAGCGCGCCAATGACGTGCTCTCCACAGGCGGCCTGCGCACCAAAGAGCTGTGCGAGCGCGTGGACGCCATCGTGCTCAGCGGCGAACCCCGCCAGAGCTTGCGCACGGAGATCATGTCCTTCGGCTTCAAGCGCGGCATCCCGCGCGAAAGCGACCTCGTCTTCGATGTGCGCTTCCTGCCCAACCCCTATTATATCCGCGAAATCCGCGCCTTCACCGGCCTGGAGCCGCCCGTGCGCGACTATGTGCTCAGCCGCGAGGAGACCAAGGCGTTTCTCGCCCGGCTCTATGACCTGATTGACTACCTGATTCCGCTGTATCAGCGCGAGGGCAAACGGCGGCTGATGATCGCCATTGGCTGCACCGGCGGAGCGCACCGCTCCGTGGCCATCAGCGAAGCGCTGGGCGCGCATCTGCACGCCCTGGGCCAGAACGTGACCGTCTCCCATCGCGACATCCGCCTGGAAGAGGCGAGCTGGTCGTTCCGCCGCAACGGCGCGCCGCAGGCCTCCCGCTGACATACGCATAAACCTTCATCAAAGCGCGCATGCTGACCGTATCTTTCCAACAAGGATGTGGTCGCATGCGCGCCTTTGTATCTCCGGGCCCCTTCATCCCCGGTCAACCGTCACCCGGCCAACCGTCACCCGGCCAACCGTCGCCCGCCCAGCCGTCGCCCGGCCAGCCGCCCCTCTCCGCGTCTGACTCCGGCGGCATGCCCGCCTTTTTCCCCTTTGATGCGCAAGCCTTTTCCCTGGCGCACAAGCGGCATGTGCCCGTGTTCCTGATCATCGGAGATCTGCCGCCGGAGCTCTCCGATCCCTCGCTCAGCGCGCAGATTCAGGAGCGGACGGTGCCCGTGCAGCTCTTGCCCGGCATGCGGCCGGATGTCGAGCTGCTTTGCCAGCGGGCGGGCGTGCTCTTTTCCCAGGAAGGGGCGCTGCCGCTTTGTGCCCTTCTGCTGCCCAACGCCTGTCCGTTTCTGGCCGCGCCGCTGCCGCCTCGCGGCTACGCGCTCGATCCCGCGAGGCTCTTCGTCTGGCTGTCCCATGCGGACAGGCGGTTTGCGCAGAACCTGCCCGCCTTGGGCCAGCAGGCATCGCAGGTGGTTCGCTCCTTCCGCGCCGCTCCGCTGCAAAAGCCGTATGCGCCGCAGGACGCCGCCCACGACCTGCTGCGCGCGCTGACCGCCATCGAGGACAAGCAAAGCGGCGGCTTCGGGGAGACGAAAACGCCGTTTGTCCCCGGCCTGCGCTTTCTTCTGCACGCGAGCGCGCGCGGCGATCACGGGGCACACAGCGCGCTTTCCCGTGCGCTGGACGCGATGCTCGCCTCCTCGCTCTATGACCCGCTGGACGGCGGATTCTTCAAGACAACGCTGACCGGCGACTGGCGCGCCTTTGTGCCCGAAAAGCCGCTGGGCATCAACGCGCTGCTTGCGCTCACGCTGCTGGAAAACGGCCGCCGCAGCGAAGCCGTGCGCACGCTCGACTTCATGCTCAACGCCCTGTCGCTGGAAGGCGGCGCGCTCACGCCCTACGTATCCGCCCCGCTGAGCACCTATGCCTTCACGCCGGAACAGGTCTGCGCGGCGCTGGGCAGCGAAGAGGGCCTGCGCGCCTGCCGCCTGCTGGGCCTTTTGCACAAGCACGCACGCCCCTGGCCCGCGCTCGCGCCAAGCCGCTTTTCTCCGCCCGTGCCCGATCGCCGGGAGGACGACGCGCCGCTGTATCCCACCCTCGCGCCGTCGCTCACCCCGGAGGATTCCGCCTTCCTGCGCCGTGCCCTGCCCAAGCTGCTGCGCGCCCGCGCCGCGCGCTCCCCGCAGCGCCCCGCGCCGTTCGTGCTCAGCGAGGATTGCGCGCTCGCGGCGTGGGTGTTCTCCGTCTGCGGGCGGCGTCTGGGCGAGGCAAAGTACACCCAGGCCGCCCAGCGCGCCGCCGGAGCGCTGCTGCGCCTGTGTCCGCCGGGCGGAGGGCATGCGCCCCTGCCGCCTTCCCTCGCGCCCGCGCACGCGCTGCATCAGACCGCCACCTGCGGCGCGGCGTCCGCGCTCGCCCTGGCCCTGCTGGATTTGGGGCAGTCGGAAGGGTTGGAGAGCTACGCGGAGACGGGCTTGCGCCTGCTGGGTTCGCTGCTGCATGCCTTCACCGCGCCCGACGGCACGCTCTACCACACCGCCGAGGACAGCGCCGCCTTCTTCCCGCGCGTTCCCGCGTTTGCGGACAACGAATTGCCCGCGCCTGCCGCCACGCTCACGCAGGCGCTTCGCCTGGCCGACGCCCTGCGCCCCGGCGTGGGCTATGGCGACGTGCTCTCCACGCTCTGGGCCTGCGCCGCGCCGCACGTCAAGGCCGCGCCGCTGACCTTCGCCGGGTTGATCGACGCGATGCAGGCGTAAGTCACCCCAGCAGTTCCCGAAGCGTGCGCGCGTCGAGCATTGATGCCTCGCCCGCGAGGATGCCCTCGGAGAGTTCGGCCTTCTGCTGCTGCATGCGCATCATCCGCTCTTCGATCGACCCGGACGCGATCAGCTTGAATACCTGCACGCCGCGCGTCTGGCCGATGCGGTGCGCGCGGTCCGTCGCTTGGTTCTGCGCCGACGTGTTCCACCAGGGGTCGTAGTGGATGACCACGTTTGCCCCGGTGAGGTTGAGGCCCGTGCCGCCCGCCTTGAGCGAAATGAGAAACACGTCCGCTTCGCCCGCATTGAAGCGTTCCACCAAACGCATGCGCTCCTGCTTGTCCGTTTCGCCGGTGAGCGTGAACGTGCGCAGGCCCTGCGCTTCAAGGCGTGTGCGCAGGCGCGCAAGCATCGTCGTGAACTGGGAAAAGAGCAGCATCCTGTGCCCGCCCCTGGCCGCGTCCGCCGCCAGCTCCAAGCACTGCTCCAACTTGCCCGAACCGCCGTCATAACCCTCCAGGCACAGCGCCGGGTCACAACAGAGCTGACGCAGACGCGTGAGCCCCGCGAGAATCTGCATGCGCCGCTGGGCGCTCTCCATCGCGCCGTCCAGTTCGCCCGTCAGCTTCGCCGCATGCGCCGCGTACACCCGCCGCTGCTGGGCCGTCATCTCGCAGCCGATCACCGTCTCCACCTTCTCCGGCAGATCTTCGAGCACCTCTTTCTTGAGCCGGCGCAGGATGAACGGCGAGACGAGTTGCCGCAGGCTTTGCAGCGCCTGCTCGTCGCCCTCCTGCACGACCGGCACCTCAAAGCGCTCCCGGAAGCGCGGATACGGCAGCAGATAGCCCGGCATCAGAAAATCAAAGATTGACCACAGTTCGCTGAGCTGGTTTTCCACCGGCGTGCCGGTGAGCGCAAAGCGGCTTCTGGCGCTGAGCGCCTTGGCCGCGCGCGCGCCCTGCGACGCCGCGTTCTTGATGCGCTGCGCCTCGTCGAGCAGCACGTGGCTAAACGCGATGCCGTGATACGCCTGGGTGTCCCGGCGGAGCTGGTCATAGGAGGTGATGAGCACCCCGGCGCCCGCCGCAATCGCCGCCCGCCGCCGGGCAGAAGGCCCCTCCAGCATCACGCAGGCCAGACCCGGCGCAAAGCGCTGTGCCTCCATCAGCCAGTTGAGCTGCAACGAGGCCGGGCAGACGACCAGCGCCCGCAGCGTTTCGCCGGCTTCCTTGGCGTGCAGCAGCAGGGCCAACGCCTGCACCGTCTTGCCCAGGCCCATGTCATCGACCAATATGCCGCCGAACCCCGCCTCCTCCATTGCGCACAGCCAGCCATACCCCGCCAGCTGATAGGGCCGAAGCTCGGCCAGCAGCGTTTTGGGTGCCTGTGCCTGTGCCTCGCGCGAGCGGCGAAGGCGGCGCACAAAGTCCTCGATCTCGCCCGGCGCGTTCAGCTCCATGCTCGGCCGCTCCGCCAGCGCGGCCTCCAGATACATCGCCCGGTTGAGCGGCAGGTTTGCGCCGCGCGCGAGTTCCTCCGCCGTCAGCCCGAGGGCGCGCAGCATCTGCGCCGCTTGCGCGGCCTGCTCGAGCGCTTCGCCGGAGAGAAACGTGCCGTCCTTCAGACGCACAAACCGCCGCTTTTGGCGGTACGCGCGGTACGCCGCTTCCAGCTCCGGTTGGGACAGGCCGCCCAGGTCCGCGCGCAGCAGCAGCTGTCCGTCGCTGCGGCTCACGCCGAAGGTCATCGTGCGCCGCGCCTGCCGGTTGCGCTGCGTCAGTCGCTCGGCGACCATCACCTCGCCGTCCCGCTGCAATTCGCTCAGCCGCTCGCAGAGCAGGGCAAACATCTCCTCCTCATCGCCCTCAAAGGCGTACACGCCGGGCTGCACCTTTTTCGGGAAAAGGCGCATGGCCGCCGCGCGCGCCTCCTCCTCCGCCATCCAGTCGCGGCGGATGTGCGGGTTGTCCTGCCCGTCGCGGAGCACAGCTGTGCCGTAATCGTACTCCACGCGGCAGGTGAGCGCCTCCTCCATATCCACGAAAAAGCGCGGGCGCATCGCCATCGGCGTGTTCTCGATCAGGTATTCGCGTCCGCGCGTCAGCGCAAGGGCATCCCCCGCGGGGACGAGCAGCTGCTCACAGACGGCCTGCACCTGTGTTTTGTCCAGTGACAGCCCGTCGGGCCAGCGCTGGGCGATGCGCAGCAGCGGTTCCATCTGCGCAAAGCGCTCCCCCAGCGCGCAGCGAACCTCGCCTTCCCGCGGACAGAAGAAGTACGCGCCCCGCTCGCCCAACGCGCACGACGGCGCGCAGAGCGTCAGACGCACACCGCCCCGCTCCCGCTCAAGGCGGCCTTCGACCTTGCCGACGCCCTCCACCACGCGGACGCACGCCTCGGCTTCCTCCCCGACGCGCAGCCCGCATTCACGCCCGAGCAGCAGATGCATGAGGACGTCGAGCGCCGCGCCTTCCAGCGCGAGCCTGCCGCCCCTGACACCGTCCTTGCGGCCCGCCAGCGCGACCACCTGCCGGTAGAGCGCGCGGTCATCCGGGGCAAGCTGCGCTTCCTCGTGCATGAACGTCAGCTCCCGGCCGTAGACCTCCTGCAAGCCCTGAAGCGCCGCCGCGCGAAACCCGGTCAGGCTG
>CALVTV010000152.1 GCA_944363005.1 uncultured Clostridia bacterium
ATTGCCTGCAAATGCAGGAATTGACCGATCTGCCCTACCGCTCCGAGCGGGACGGGCTGATGCACGGTTGCGGACACGATGCGCATACGGCGGTCGGCATGGGCGTCTGTCAGCTGCTGGCGGACAATCGCGATCAGCTGTGCGGCACGTACAAGGTCATCTTTCAGCCCGCCGAAGAGGGCGAGCACGGCGCGGATGAGGTCATTGCCACGGGATTGGTTGACGACTGCGACGCATTCTTTGGCCTGCACCTGTGGAGCCCCTACGAAACAGGCACGCTGCACGCCACGCCTGGCGGCGTCTGCGCGGCGCCGGACATGTTCAAGGTGACGATTCACGGGCGGGGCGGGCACGGCGCAACGCCGGAACTGTGCATAGATCCGATTGCGGCCGGTGCAGCCGTCGTGCAGTCGCTGCAACACATCCCGTCGCGGTTCATTTCTCCGATGCAGAGCGTCGTGGTGACTGTGGGTTCCTTTCATGCGGGAACGCGCTGCAACATCATCGCCCAGGATGCGGTACTGGAGGGCACGCTGCGCGCGTTTGACGATCAGGTGCATGCCACGCTGCTTGAGACGTTCAAGCGGATCATCACTCAGGTCGCCGAGGCGCACGGATGCACGGCTGACATCGAGATCAACACCGTGGCGGGCGTGACGTTCAACGATGTAAGTCTCTGCCGTCTGGCCAACGAAGCCGCGGCACAGCTTGTCGCGCCGGAGCGGATTCAGCCGCAGATCCCCAGCATGCTGGGGGATGACTTCGCGCAGTATCGCGCGATTGCGCCTTGCTGCTACGTGCAGGTGGGCATGTGCGATGAGGCCATCGGCTGCTGCCACGCGCATCATCATGGGCTGTTCAAGGTCGATGTACGGGTATTGCCGCTTGCATGCGCTTGGCTGGCGCTCTGCGCGGTCAAAGCGGCGGAGGAATGAGATGCAGACGACGCTGTGTTATCTGAGCGTAGGCGGAAAGACGCTCATGCTTCACCGGGTAAAGAAGAAAAACGACGTCAACCACGATAAGTGGATTGGCGTCGGAGGAAAGTTTGAGCCCGGAGAGAGCCCGGAGGAGTGTATGCTCCGCGAGTTTCGGGAGGAGACCGGACTTACGCTGACGAAGTGGGCGTACCGCGGCCTGATCACCTTTGTGGCGGAGGACTGGAGCGAGTACATGCATTTGTTTACGGCTACGGCATATGAAGGCACGCTCTGCGCCTGTGACGAGGGAACGCTCGCCTGGGTGCCTGATGAAGAGGTGCCCACATTGCCCGCTTGGGCGGGAGACCGGGTGTTCCTACGACTTCTTTCGGAGCGACAGACCTTCTTTTCGCTCAAACTGGTCTACGAAGGTGAGCGGCTTGTGAGCGCCAAGCTTGACGGACGGGAGATGCCCCTCGACTAACGTGGATTGGGGCCGCAAAGTGCGATACAAATACAAAAAAACGATGCGAGTCGGGCAATCCGTCTCGCATCGTTTGCGATTATATGGCGTATCTTCAGCGCTCCTCGCGGAAATAGGCCAGGCCCAGGCTGGCGGGCGGCTGGTTTTCGCGCTTTTTGCGCAGGGAGGTGACGACCAGCACGATGATGGTGACCACATAGGGGACCATCTGGATCAGATCGGTCACGTAGCCCGGCACGGAGAAGCCCATCAGCGTCGGCAGGAACTGGTAGAGCCAATAGAGCGTGCCGAAGAGGTAGGAGCCCCAGATGGCATTGAGCGGCTTCCAGGTGGTGAAGATGACAAGCGCGACGGCCAGCCAGCCCAGCGCTTCGATCTGGCCCGTCGTGGCCCAGATGCCCTGGTTGTAATCGAGAACGTAGTACAGGCCGCCCAGGCCGGAAATGCCGGCGCCCAGGCACGTAGCCAGGTACTTATAGCGGGTGACGGAGATGCCGTCCGCGTCGGCTGTGGCCGGGTTTTCGCCGATGGCACGCAGGTTGAGGCCGGTTCGCGTGCGGTTGAGGAACACATGCAGCACGATCGCCAGCACGATGGCGGCATAGACCATGAAGCCGTAGCCGAAGAGGATCTGTCCGGGGACGCCCAGGCCGGAGAGCACGGGAATTTTCGTCTGGAAGGTCTTGTACACCAGGCTCTGGGAGGCCGTGCTGCCGTTGAGAATGTACACGCCGAAGAAGTTGGCCACACCCATGCCGAAGGTCGTCAGCGCCAGACCGGTGACGTTCTGGTTGGCGCGCAGGCTGATCGTCAGGAAGCTGTAGATCAGGCCGCCGGCCATCGCAGCCAGGAAGGCGCAGACAATCGCCAGCGCGGCGCAGAAAACCATGTTCGGGTTTGCGACGCTGTTCTCATAGAGGTAGGCACTGGCAAAGCCCGCAAAGCCGCCCAGATACATGATGCCGGGCACGCCGAGGTTCAGGTTGCCGGACTTTTCGGTGATGATTTCGCCCATCGCGCCGTACATGATGATCGTACCGAAGGGAATTGCGCGAAGAATCCATGCGATCAACGTGTCCATCAGCGCACCTCCTTGCTGCTGTGCTTGCGGTGAATGCGATAGTTGATGAAGAATTCGCTGCCCAGGATGAAGAAGAGGATCATCCCGGCGATGATGTCCGAGGCAAAGTCGTTGAGGTTGTAGGCCGAGGCGATTTCCGCGGCGCCCTTGCTCAAGAAGATCAGCAGGAAGGAGATGAGCGCCATGTAGAACGTGTTGAATTTCGCCAGCCAGGCGACGATGATGGCGGTAAAGCCGTCACCGCCGGCCGTGTTGGTGGAGATCGTCTGGTCACGCCCGCCGACAATCAGGAAGCCCGTCAGGCCACAGAGCGCGCCGGAGATGATCATGGTGCGGATGATGACCTTGCCCACGTTGATGCCTGCGTAGCGCGCGGTATTCTCGCTCTCGCCGACGACGGCGATTTCATAGCCGTGCTTGGAGTAGCGCAGATAGGCGTACATGGCGAAGACCAGCACGAGCACGACGATCAGGTTGATCATAAAACGGTGGCCCATGATCTGCGGGAACCAGCCGGCCTTGGTCTTCATGTTCAGCTTGCCAAGGCCGGATGCCTGTCCGCGCCAGATGTTGACGCAGCAGGCGACGATCTGAATGGCGACGTAGTTCATCATGAGGGTGAACAGCGTCTCATTGGTGGAGAAGCGTGCCCGGAACCAGCCGGGAATGAAGCCCCAGAGCGCGCCGGCAAACAGGCTGGCGACGAGCATGGCGATATACAGCAGCGCATTGGGCACCTTGCCGCCGTAATAGACCATGACTGCCGCCGTGGCGAGCGCCCCCATGAGCACCTGCCCTTCGGCGCCGACGTTCCAAAAGCGCATCTTGAAAGCGGGCGCCAGCGCAATGCCGATCAGCAAAAGCGAGGCCAGGTCGCGCATGGCCCACATAAAGCGCATGCTGGTGCTGAACGTTCCCTGAAACATCACCTTGTAGACATCCAGCGGGTTGAGGCCGGTGACGAAGTATATGAATAGCGCGTCGGCAATCAGCGCGAGCAGCACAGCCACCACGCGGATGATCACTTTGGCCGTCATGGAGATGCCGTCCCGTTTGACGATGCGGAACAGGGGCTCGCGAACGGTCTTTTTGCTCTCACCCATCAGGCGACACCTCCTTTGTTTTGCAGCCGGGTCATCAGCAGGCCCACTTCTTCTTTGGTCGTCTTGCGTCCATCGACGATGCCGTTGTTGCGTCCACCGCACAGCACGAGAATGCGGTCGCACAGATCAATCAGCACGTCGAGATCCTCACCGACGTAGATGATGGCCACGCCGCGCTTCTTCTGCTCGTTGAGCAGGTGATAGATGGTGTAACTCGTATTGATATCCAGGCCGCGCACAGCGTACGCCGTCATCAGCACGGAGGGAGACGCCGCAATTTCACGGCCCACGAGCACCTTTTGCACGTTGCCGCCGGAGAGCCGGGAAACCGGCGTGTGAATCGACGGGGTGACGACGGCCAGTTCCTCGCGGATTTCTTCTGCGAGATGACGGGGGGCTTTGCGGTCTGCGATGGGGGAGTGGCCCGCGCCATAGCTCTTGAGCATCATGTTGTCCACCATGTCCATCGAGCCGACCAGACCCATGCCCAACCGGTCCTCCGGCACGAAGGAGAGGTGAACGCCCATGTCGCGAATGGCCTTGGGGTTCTTGCCGATCAACTGCTCTGCGGTGGAGTCGCGGTCGTCGTCCGGATAGTAGACCACGCTGGAGTGCGGCTCTGTCGCCTGAAGACCGGCGATGGCTTCCAGCAGTTCCTTCTGTCCGTTTCCGGAGATGCCGGCGATGCCCAAAATTTCGCCGCTGAAAACCTCGAAGGAGAGCTGATCGAGCACGCGCACACCCTCCGCATTGGTCACGCTCAGGTTGTGTACGCTCAGCCGCAGATGCGGGTTGATGGGCTCCGGCCGCTCGATGTTGAGCTCGACCTTTTTGCCGACCATCAGCTCGGTGAGCATGGCTTCCGTGGCGCCCTGGGTTTCAACGGTTCCGGCGTATTCGCCCTTGCGCAATATGGCTACGCGGTCGGAGATGGAGAGCACTTCGTGGAGCTTGTGCGTGATGATGAGGATGGACTTGCCGTCGGCCCTCATGTTGCGCATCACGGCGAAGAGCTTTTCGGTCTCCTGGGGAGTGAGCACGGCCGTCGGTTCGTCCAGTATCAGGATTTCGGCGCCGCGGTAGAGCATTTTGATGATTTCAAGCGTCTGCTTCTGGCTGACGCTCATCTCGTAGACCTTCTGATCCAGATCGATATCGAAGGCGTACTTCTCACAAATCGCCTGCGCCTTTTTGCGAATGGCCTTCAGATCATACTTTTCCCGCTTGTCCAGCACGAGCGCGATGTTCTCGCAGGCGGTGAATACGTCGATGAGCTTGAAGTGCTGATGCACCATGCCGATGCCCAGCGCGTAGGCATCCTTGGGGCTTCGGATTTCCGCAAGCTGGCCGTTGACGTAGATTTCGCCGCTGTCCGGGTAGTAGATACCGGCGATCATGTTCATCAGCGTGGTCTTGCCGCTGCCGTTTTCGCCCAGCACGGAAAGAATCTCGCCCCGGCGCACGTCCAGGGAGACGTCGTGATTGGCGACGACGCGGCCGAACGTCTTGGTGATATGGCGCAGTTCAATGGCGTTTTGCATAGGGGTGCCGCTCACTCCTTCATGATGAAATTAACGTACGAAAAGGGAAGCTTGCGAGAGCTTCCCTTTTCCTGGCAGAATCAGCCTGCCGTGTTTCGTTGTGAAAAATTACTGGGCATCTTCCACAATGCCATCGATGCGCAGCGCAAAGTAGGGAGCGCTGCGGAACGTGGACTCCTGGAAAGCGCCGTCCACAATCGCCTCGACGGTCTCGCCCTCGTAGATCGCGGTCATGGTGGAGTAGTCCATGAAGGACAGGTCGCACGGCGCGCTGGTCACGGTCTCGCCGCCCACGGTGAAGGTGGCGGTGTCAAAGATCTTCAGGGAACCATCGCGAATGGCAGCTTCCACTTCGGCAACCTTTTCCGCCGTGCCTTCGGCGCAGGACGGGCCCAGCGTGGTGATCGCCACGGCGTCGGCGTCGAAGCCCTTCGCCCAGTCAGCCGGCATTTCCTCGCCGTTCATTGCAGCGGAGAACAGCTCGGTGTAGAACACGGACCACTCGTTGGTCGGGGAGGTCAGCGCAGCGGTCGGCGCGGTGGGCAACATGTCGATGTTGTAGCCGATGGAGTAGCAGATGTTGCCCGCGTCCAGCAGCTTCTGCGTGGCAGCCGGCGCGCCGGTGGAGTCCGCGTGCTGGCCAATGATGACGCAGCCCTTGGCGATGAGCGCCTCGGCGGTCGCGGCTTCCTTATCGATGTCGAACCAGGAGTTGGTGTACATGACCTCCATGGTCACGTTCGGCACGATGGAGCGAACGCCCAGGAAGAAAGCGGTGTAGCCGGAGACGACCTCGGCGTAGTTGAACGCGCCGACATAGCCGATCTTCACGTTGCCGTCCGCGTCAAAGGAGTTGGGCTGCTTCTCGGCGCTCAGTTCGCCGGAGCTGAGCAGCTCAGCGAGCTTCATGCCAGCCACAACGCCGGAGACGTAGCGCGCCTCATAGATCTTGGTGAACGCGTTCTTGAAATTGCTCAGGCCGGAGATCGCGGCGAAATCGCCCGTCATCGCCACGAACGTCACGTCTTCATACTCGGAAGCGGCTTCGACCATGTAGGTCTGATGGCCGTAGGAGTTGGAAACGATCACGTTGCAGCCCTGGCCAACCAGATCCAGCGCGGCATCGTAGCAGGTCTGATCTTCGGGCACCTTGTACTTCCAGACGATCTGGTTGTCAGCCATGCCCAGCGACTGAGCGGCGGCCTTGATGCCGTTCATGTGCGCGAGGGTGTAGCCCTCGGTTTCATCACCGACCAGAATGACGCCGACCTTCAGCTCGGCAGCCATCGCGACGCACGCAACCATGCACAGGACGGCGGCGAGCATCAGAGCAATCAGCTTCTTCATGCGTGTTTTCCTCCTTGCGTTCGCACAGTAATTGGAATTCAGACTCGGTAATCATACCGCATCTTCGCGCTGTTGTAAAGGGCAAAAACGCACATTTTGTTCAAAAAATCGAATAATTATGTGGATTAAGTAAAAAACGTTCGGAATATGTGCGAAAACGAAAGGAGAACGCAGGGATTTAACCGCGAATCGGAACGATTTCCAGCCAGTACCCGTCAGGATCGGTGATGAAATAGATGCCCATCTCGGGGTTCTCATAGCAGATGCAGCCCATGCGCTCATGCAGATCGTGCGCCGCCTGCATGTCATCGGTTCGGAAGGCGAGGTGGAACTCGCATTCGCCCAGCTGGTAGGGCTGGGGATGATCGCGCAGCCAGGTGAGCTCCAGCTCAAAATCGGAAGCGGAGTTGGCGAGATAGACGATGATGTACGACCCGTCCTGCGCGGTTTTGCGCCGCACTTCCTTGAGGCCAAGTGCCTGATCGTAAAAGGCGAGGGAAGCATCCAGATCCTTTACGTTGTAGTTTTCGTGAATCATTTTGAAGTTCATGGCAAAGCTCCTTTCCGCATAGCATGCGCATTCAGTATAGCACGAGCAAACCCGCCGTGGGAAGCGTGAACTTTACAAGATGTACGGTTTATGTTATGATCTTGCATATCAAGAGGAAATACACAGGAGGAGGAGAGCATGTCGCTCAAGCAAATGGGGCAGAACATCCGCCCCAAGCTCATTGGCGACCGCGCGTTTTACGCGGAGGTCATATCGATTGTGATACCGATTGTCATTCAGAACACGGTTTCCAACGTCGTCAGTTTGCTGGACAATGTGATGGTCGGTCAGGTCGGCACGTTACAGATGTCCGCGGTGGCCATCGTCAATCAACTGCTCTTCGTCTTCAATCTCTGCATATTCGGCGGGCTGGCAGGTGCGGGCATCTTTGCCACACAGTTTGCCGGGGCAAAGGATGCGCAGGGTGTGCGTTACTGCCTGCGCATGAAGTGGATGATTGCGATGGCGATGCTGGCGGCGGCATTCGCCGTCTTTTTGGCCTTTCCGGGCGAGTTGATCGCGTCGTATCTGGCAGCCGGGACCGATGCGGCCGATGCGGCCAGCACGTTGGCGTATGGCCTTGATTATCTGCGCGTGATGCTGGTGGGCCTGCTGCCGTTTGCGGTTTCCCAAATTTATGCCAGTACGCTGCGCGAGGTGGGCGAGGCCAAAATGCCGATGGTTGCGAGCGTGGTCGGCATCTTTGTAAATTTGGTGTTCAACTATTTCCTGATCTTCGGTACGTTCGGCTTCCCCTGCCTTGGCGTGACGGGCGCGGCCATCGCTACGGTGCTCTCCCGCTACGTGGAAATGGCGATCATTGTCGTCTACACCCATGCGAAGAGCGAGCGGTTTCCGTTTGTCCGCGGGGCTTACCGGAGCTTGCATATTCCATGGCGCCTGTGCAAGGATATCCTCGTGCGGGGAATGCCGCTGCTGGTCAATGAATTCCTCTGGTCCTCAGGCATGGCCGTCCTGCTGCAGTGCTATTCCGTTCGGGGATTGGACGTGGTAGCCGCCTGCAATATCGCTTCCACGGTGAGCAATTTGTTCAAGGTTGTGTTCATGTCCATCGGCAATGCGGTGGCGATCATGGTGGGTCAGGCGCTGGGCGCCAATGAGCCGGAACGGGCGAAGAATACGGCCTGGCGGCTGATGGTGGTTTCGGTGGCGTCCAATGTCGTCATGAGCGCGTTGCTCATTGCGCTCTCGCCCGTGATTCCCCATATTTACAACACAGAACCGCATGTGCGCGAAATCGCAGCCGATTTGCTGCGCGTGGTTGCGGTGATGATGCCAATGTATTCCTTCTGCCATTGCTGCTATTTTACCCTGCGTTCCGGCGGGCGCACGGGGATTACGTTCCTGTTTGACAGCTGTTTTACCTGGGGACTGAGCGTGACGCTGGCCTATGTGTTGGGATACTATACGCAAATGCCGATTGTGCCGTTCTATTTTGCCGTGCAGGCGCTTGAACTTATCAAGGGCATCATCGGCTTTGTGCTGGTGAAAAAGGGCGTCTGGATTCGCAACATTGTCGTGGTTTCCAAAGGAGAGGAGCAAGTATGCTGACGCTGAGAAGCATGGACGAGTCAAACATTCGTTTGCTCTATGCGCATCAGATGCGGCGTGATTTTCCGCAAAGCGAATTGAAAACACTTTCCCATATTTTGGCCTTGCGAGCGCGAGGGGAATACGATGTGCTGGCGGCGGACGACGACGGGCTCTTCGTCGCGTACGCGCTCGTGTATCGGCCCAAAGAGGGGAGAACGCTGCTGCTGGACTATTTGGCTGTGGAACCGGATATTCGCGGCCGCGGTACGGGACGCGCACTGCTTGAAGCGCTGCGCGCGTATTATGCGCAGCGGGCCGATTATCTGATGCTCGAATGCGAGCGGCCCAAAGCGGCGCCGGACGAAGCGCAGGCCAGACGGCGCATCCGGTTTTATCAGCAGGCGGGTGCGCTGCTGACCCCGGTGCGTGTCTGGCTGTTTGAGGTGGAGTACAGCATACTGGTGTTGCCCTGCGGCGCTCAAAGCGAGCAGCAGGATTGGAGCAGCCAGATTCTGGAACTGTACCGCCAGATGTTGCCGCCGGAGGACTTTGCGCGCAATGTGCGGTTGATTCGCGGATAACAAAGGCCCCGGCCACGGGAGATTCCCATGTGGCCGGGGCGCTTCTATTTCTCAGGAAACGGTGTATTCCGGATCGGAATCGATGACGAGCTTGTCGCCGTCGTAATCGACGGTCAACACACTGCGGGGCGCGACGTCTTCCGCAATGATCTTGCGGGCAATCAGCGTTTCCACAGCGCGCTGCATGAACCGCTTGAGCGGACGCGCACCATAGACCGGATCGTAACCCTGGGCAACGATGAACGAGCGGGCAGCGGGGGTGAGCGTCATGCTCAGCTGCTTCTCTTTGAGGCGGCGGTTGAGGTCTGCCACCTGAAGATCGACGATGCGGTCGATTTCCGCGCGGGTGAGCGGCTTGTAGAACACAATTTCATCCAACCGGTTGAGGAACTCGGGGCGGAAGTGCGTCTTGAGCATGCCTTCCACCTGCTTGCGCGCGGTTTCGGTAATCTGACCTTGTTCATCAATACCCTCGAAAATGGCGGAGGAGCCGAGGTTGCTGGTCAGAATGATGATTGTGTTCGTGAAATCGA
>CALVTV010000153.1 GCA_944363005.1 uncultured Clostridia bacterium
CTGTACGTTGACGTCTACGATGTAGATGCCGTCTCTTTCTGTGAAGATACCGTCCTGCTGGGAAAGGTAGAAGTAGGGAGAGACGACAGGTACGTCATCAATCATGGTGTAACAGGTGCTTTCTTCTACAAATTCCATGCGCTGCATTTGGGCGTCCGTCAGACCGTAAGTTTGCTGAATGGCCTTTTGGGCAAGCTCTATGGCTTCTTCCCGCGGAATGCTGGCAAGCGCCCGGGCAGTCTTGTCCAGTGAAGCGTGATAGGACAAAGTGGCTGGTGTGTCACTTGGGGAAATTGAGACGGAGCTGACCAAGCCAAGGCTTGCAGCGGACTTTTGAGCCTCCGATACGACCTGCTTGTAGCCATCGGGAGTCTCACAAAGGGCTAGAACTTCCTTCAGCTTACCGGACTCCCACCCGGAGCCTTCTGGGCCGTCGAAGAGCCATTCCACGTCACCCGTTGTCACATTTACCCGATAATCGCCTGGCATTCCCGCAAGGTCGTCCAGGCTTTCGTACAAGTAGATGTCGCCTTGAGCGGTTCGCGTGAAGATCGATAGCATTTCTGGCGTGATGCCGAATTGCTCACCCAGCAGAGCATTTGCCTGCGCAGCCTGGGTAAACCTGTTGGAGTAGATCAGCGTTGCGGCAAGGGCTACACCGGTCAGCAGGCACAGGATCACGGCTAACGCGATAGCGCTTGAAAGCTTTTTCTTCATGGGGTGTGGCCTCCTTTCTTCGGTCAAGGCGGAAAGAACGTTTCGCTTGCGTTTCTCGTCCCATTGCAGTGTGGAAAGGTTTTGGTCCACGAGCTGTTGCAGAGGGTTCCGTTCATTCATCGAAATACCACTCCTTCAAACGTTTTCGCAAAATTTGGTTGGCTTTGTGCTGCCGCTGTTTCACGGTGGAAAGTCCGATATGCAGCGCATCTGCGGTTTCTTGAAGCGTCATGCCTTGATAATATCGCAACAGAACGACCTCTCTCTGCCTATGGGGGAGGCGTATGACCTCGGCTAAAACGGTGCTGTCCGGATAAGCGTCTGCCCGTGCGCATTCAGGCAGACACGCAATATCCGTCCGCCGGTCGATGTGCCGAAACCAGCTCGTACGAAGCATGTCGCGGCACACGTTGATGGCAATCCTCGTCAGCCATGACAGTTCGCTGCAATCCCCACGGAATGTGTTCAGACCTCGCCATGCTTTGAGAAAAGTCTCCTGCACAGCATCTTCCGCCAGTTGAACATCGCGCAAGTACAAAGCACACATTCGCAACAGTGAAGTGCCGTATTGATCCATCAGGCGCTCGAAAGCTTCATCCTGTGTGTGATCGGTGCGCATCCGTTTTCACCTCCTTTCACCTGTTAGACGGCAGAAAAGCACCGAATGGCCATGTGTTTGGATCATCGCGCGATCATTTTTCTTTGCGTGCTTTACAGGAGGGGCAGCAGCGGCCGGACAATGAAAAACGGCCTTGCACCTGGGAAAATCAGGAACAAGGCCGTTTGAAGTCTTTGACATGCGCGTATTGCATTAGGCGGCGTTGAGACTGGCGACGATCAGGTCTACCTGATCGCGCAGCTGTGTGGTGAGATCGGTCAATACGCTGCCAGCCTGCAATCGTGTATCGCATTGGTCGAGCGTTTCCACGCAAGCGGTTAGTTGATCCGCATCGGTGATGATGGTACCGGCTCCGTAGATGTTTGACGTCAGAATATTGAGGCTTTGCAGCGAGTAGATATGGCTGCGAACGGTGGCAAGAAGCGGGGAGGTATTTGTTCCGCTGGATTGCGTAAGCCGGTAGACGGCGTTTTGTGCGGAAGCAGCCTCGCTGATGGCGCGCGCAAGCAGCGCTTCGCTGGTAGCTTCGCTGACACGACGCACATTCAGATAGGCGAATGTGACACCGATGAGCGCGATAATCAGGATAAATATCACGATACATAAAAGGCGAACGAGTTGCTTGTTCTTGCGCCGGCTGTTGCCAGCCTGAAATGAATACATAGGAAACCTCCTTTGGAATCAAACGAAAAGCAAAATCGCGTATCATCATTATAGCACAACATGAGGATGGAGGTAAAGAGGGGGGATTCGGCTAAAATCGTGAACAAAGGTGGAGAAGGAATGAACAATTGCGTTCGAATTTGTAGAAGAAGTGGAGAATATATCCCAAATTGTCGTGGGGACTTGATGAACAGGGGAAATATGGCGTATAATAAAAAATACAGAAGTTGTGGCGGCTTTGCCGCCTGTTTTGGAGGGGAAATCAGCATGCCGATGAATATTGCCATCGACGGGCCGGTTGGGGCGGGAAAATCCTCAATCGCCGACGCGGTGGCCAAAAGGCTGAATATTTTGCATCTGGATACCGGCGCGATGTATCGCGCTCTGGCGCTGTATGTATTGCGCAGTGGCGTGGATCCCGCGGACGAGGCGGCGGTCTGCGCGTGCAGCGATCGGGCGGAGATCGCCGTGCGATATCAGGATGGAATGCAGCATACGTTGCTCTTTGGCGAGGATGTCAGCGCGTGCATCCGCACGGGTGAAGTCTCGCAAGCGGCGAGCACGGTTTCCAAATGGCCGGCCGTGCGCAGGCGCATGGTTCAGGCGCAGCAGGCGCTTGCCCAACAGTCGGACATGCTCATCGATGGCCGTGATATTGGCACCGTGGTGCTGGCCGATTCGCCGTGCAAGATCTTTCTGACGGCCACCGCTGAGGAGCGCGCGCGCAGGCGTTACCTGCAAAATCTTGAGAAGGGCGACAGCACGCCGTATGAGACGGTGCTTGCTGAGCTCAATGCGCGCGATGCGCAGGACATGACCCGCAAGACCGATCCGCTCCGCCAAGCTGAGGATGCCGTGCTCGTGGATTCCACGAATATGACGCCGGAGCAGGTGGTTGAAGCCATTCTTTCGATTGTGGAGGCCGTTTATGGAAAAAGATAAACAAGGGGCCGCGCAGGCTGCTGTGCAGCAGGCGGAGCCCGGCACGCAGAACAAAACAGAACAGGCGAAAAACAAGGCAGAACCCATTCGCATGGCGGAGCCCAAGCGTACGTTTTTGTATACGTTCATTGTAGCGCTGTACTTTGTCGTGGCGAAGTTGCTGTTTTTCATGCGGTTTGAGGGCCTGAACCATATTCCCAAAGATCGCAATGTCATCGTGATGGGCAACCATCAGTGTCTGCTGGATGCGGTGACGCTGGCGCTGTGCGTGCGCGACCGGGAAATCCACTTTATGGGAAAGAAGGAGCTCTGGAACAATAAAATTCTGGGGTGGGTGTTTACCAAGGTTCACGGATTTCCGGTGGATCGCGGCAATATGGACATGAGCGCTGTGCGCACGGCGATGAATGTGCTCAAGAGTGGGGAAACCTTGGGCATCTTCCCCGAAGGCACCCGTTCCAAGACGGGGTATATGCTTCCGCTGCTTTCGGGCGCTTCTATGCTGGCGCTGCGAAGCGGTTGCGACGTGATCCCGGTCTATATCGACGGCCGGTATCGCGTGTTTCACAAGATGACGGCGCGCAGCGGGGCTCCGGCGCCAATGGACGAGTTGCTTGCGGGCCGCGTGACCAAGGATACCTGTGATGCGCTGACGGGCCGCATCGAGGAGTCGTTCTATCACCTTAGCGGCGGCAAATCCAGACCGCAACAGCTTGAAGCCTGACATTTGGAAACCGCCGGAAAGGACCGCGCGTCCGTTTCGG
>CALVTV010000154.1 GCA_944363005.1 uncultured Clostridia bacterium
CATGTCGTATTGATCGCTCAGGGAAACCACGTCGCCCATCAAGTCGAAAATGGCAAACCGCAAACTGACCTCACCCTGATCGGTGGGCGAATAGACGTTGTTGCCCTTGGAAAGCAGAATCAGGCGCTCATCGCAGATGAACACGCCATATACCAACGTCTCATCCCCCTCGGGAATGCCCGAAAGCGTGAACACCGGCATGATATTGCTCCAGCCTTCCGGCTCATACCCCTCAGCTTGCACGCTGATCTGTACCCCCGGAGTCTGCGTGGGCTCCGGAGTCTCTGTCGGCACTGGGGTTGCCGTAGGCTCCGGGCTCTCTCCCGGCACTGGGGTTGCTGTCGGCTCCGGGCTCTCTCCCGGCACCGGGGTTGCCGTCGGCTCCGGCGTTTCTCCAGGCACTGGGGTTGCTGTCGGCTCCGGGCTCTCCTTTGGCTTTGCTTCCACCCATACGGTCACGGGAGGCCATTCGTCCGGCTCCGCCGTTCCGACTTCCCGCTTCACCGAATACGTCATGTCCGGATCTTTGAACGTCTCTTTATCCGCACGCCAAGTCAGCTTATCGAGAAATGCAGGGTCAATTTGTTTGACTGTGATTTTCTCATCCGTGAGCAAATAGATTGTCGCGCCCTCAAAATTTTCCGCAAACAGGATTTCCAATTGGGTTTGAAGGCCGCCGTCGATCTTCGTTCCATCCTGAAGGGTTGTCCAGGATTCGCCTTGCGGTTCCCATTCCGGCGTTTCGCCCGGTGTGGGCGTCGGCGTCTCGGCTGGTGACGCTGTCGGCGTCTCAGCAGGTGACGCTGTCGGCGTTTCGGCAGGCGATGCCGTCGGCGTCTCGGCAGGCGATGCTGTCGGCGTATCGGCTGGCGCAACCGTCGGCGTATCGGCAGGCGCCGCTGTCGGCGTCTCGGCCGGTGCAACCGTCGGCGTCTCAATCGGTGTTGCCGCCGGTGCTTCAATGGGCGTAGACTCCTCCTTAGGCGTTGGCTCTTCCTTGGGCGTTGGCTCCTCCTTGGGCGTTGGCTCTTCCTTGGGCGTAGGCTCTTCCTTAGGCGTTGGCTCTTCCTTGGGCGTTGGCTCTTCCTTGGGCGTTGGCTCTTGTGCCTCCGTCGTTGGGCTCTCGGCCACGACGTCGTTTCCCACGAGCTGCTCCGGTTCTTCCGCGGTTGCATACGTTCCCAGCACCATTGCCAGACAAAGCATCCAAGCCGTTGCTCTCTTCATCCGTTTCATGCTTGATCTCTCCTATTTGAAGTTTCTCTATTTATATAGAAGGCAAAGGGGATAAAACCTTACACCTTTCAACACACGCTTGCCCTTTCCCTGTACTAAAGACGAAGGGAGATGCCGTTTTATTTCATCTTTTTCACAATGGCGTTAAATTTTTCTGAATCTCTTCTATTAACATCGAAATTGACCCATATTTACTTTTATAGTATACCATAACCTTTAGGAAAAGAACATGCTCGCCGACGGTTTCTGCTCGTTTTATCAATCCTCTCAAGACAACAGCGAGGTATAGTATACCAATATATACATCATCTGTCAATGTATTTCACATTCAACATCATGTGCTACATTTTGATTGCAGAAGGGCACAAAAAAAGAGCAGGCTACTGCCTACCCCTTTCTTCTTCGAATTGGATGGACTGATTGCATGTCAGGAAGCCGCAATCTCCTGACTTTCCAGAATTTCCCGGGCAATTTCCACGATTCTACGGCCCGAATCCATGCTCTGTTTTTGAATCCGGTAATGCGCTTCGGACTCGCTCAAGTGAAGCGTATCCATAAGCCGCCCCTTAGCCCTGTCGATGACCTTGCGTTCTTCCAGTGTGCGGGCCAGGCGCTCGGCCTTCACCCGAAAGCTTTCAATCCGAGCTCTGCAATGGTCAAGCGTGCGAATGGCTTGGACGAGCATGTCCTGACTGATGGGGTTGCGCAACACGAGAACATTTTCCGGCAGTTCCTCCTGCTCATAGTCCTGCGGGGCAATCATGAGCACCTCACAATCCCCGTTGAGGCGGCGGGCCAGTTCATCCCCCGTCATGTCCGGCAGGCGATACGTCGTCAGCACCAATGCACCGGCGGGCACAAGCGCTCCCAGCACATCCGCCCCCGCGTGGAACACGCCGCACGGCACAAGGCCCGCTTTCGCCAGAATTCCCGCCAGCCTCACTTCCACATTTTCCGGAGCTACGATTACAAGACGCTCAACGTTGTTCTCCTGCATACAGGCATTCCCCCATCTTTTGCTATAGGCGTATTATACCAATCGTTTTCCAATTTTTCAAGATATTCTTGATTCATTCTTGGAAAATTCTTGCATATTTCACTGAATCTTTGCGCAAATCATTCCTTTTTTGAAATCTCATTTGGATTGCATGGCCAATGCGGCGCCCACAAAATCGCGGAACAGCGGATGCGGACGGTTGGGCCGGCTGCGCAGTTCCGGATGGAATTGCACGCCTACAAACCACGGGTGATTCTCAAGCTCCACGATTTCGACCAGATCGCGGTCGGGATTGACGCCACTGATGCGCATGCCGCCCTCTAGGAACTTTTCGCGGTAAATATTGTTGAACTCATAGCGGTGGCGATGGCGTTCGCCGATGTTCTCCTCCCCATAAGCCGCAAACGCGCGCGACTGCGGTTCCAGGCGGCAGGCATACCGGCCCAAACGCATGGTGCCGCCTTTCTCATCGATGTTCTGCTGATCGGGCATCAGGTCGATGACCGGATAGGGCGTATTGGGATCGACCTCGCTGGTGTGGGCGCCGGTCAGGCCAAGCACGTTGCGGGCGTATTCCACAACCGCCATCTGCATGCCCAGGCAAATGCCCAAAAATGGCACGCCATGCTCCCGAGCGTATTGCACAGCGGCAATTTTGCCCTCCAGGCCGCGGGAACCAAACCCGCCCGGAACCAGCACGCCCGAGCAACCCTCAAGCCTCTGCTGTGCGTTGTCCGCGGTGAGCGTTTCCGCCGAAACCCACTCGATCTTCACGCGCGCGTGGTGCGCAATGCCTCCATGCGTGAGCGCTTCCACGATGGACAGATAGGCGTCCGGCAGCTCCACGTATTTGCCGACCACAGCGATGCGCACTTCGCGCTGCGGGGTCATCAGGCGCTCCACCATCTCGCGCCACTCGGTCAAATCCGCCTCGCCCGTCTGAATGCCCAGCAAGCGGCAGACGCCGGTATCCATCCCTTCCTCGCTCAGCATCAGCGGCACCTCGTAGATGCTGCGCGCATTCAGGTTTTCAAATACGCAGTCCGCCGGTATGTTGCAAAACAGGCCGATCTTCGCGCGCACATCCCGGTCCAGCGGATGTTCGCTGCGGCATACGATGATGTCCGGCTGGATACCCAGACCGGTCAGCTCCTTGACCGAATGCTGCGTCGGCTTGGTCTTGAGCTCGCCCGCCGCGCTGATATACGGCACGAGCGTCACATGGATATACAGCGTGTTCTCCCGTCCGACCTCCGCCTTGAGCTGGCGGATGGCCTCCAGGAACGGCAGGCTCTCGATATCGCCAACCGTGCCGCCGATCTCCGTGATGACCACATCCGGCGGATTCTCCCCCACGGAAACCTCGAGCATGCGCCGCTTGATCTCGTTGGTGATGTGCGGAATCACCTGAATGGTTGCGCCCAGGTATTCGCCCTTGCGCTCCCGGGAAATGACCGTCCAGTAAACGCGACCGCTGGTCACGTTGGCGGCCTGCGTCAGGTTTTCGTCGATAAACCGCTCATAGTGCCCCAGATCCAGATCCGTCTCCGCACCGTCATCGGTGACAAACACCTCGCCATGCTGATACGGGTTCATCGTACCGGGGTCCACGTTGATATACGGATCGAACTTCTGAATCGAAACCCGAAGTCCCCGGCTCTTGAGCAACCTGCCCAAAGACGCCGCCGTAATTCCCTTTCCCAGAGACGAGACGACGCCGCCCGTGACAAAAATAAACTTCGTTTGCATGAGGCACCCTCCTTACCCGCGTTGTCGGTTCCACACAAAATCAATACCGAACCATTATAGCACCGTCCTCGTGATTTGCAAGGATAATCTGAAGATTTTTCTCAATATCATTGCATTTTTGTTTGATTGTCATACGAATTCGCATCAAAACTGCACGAATTACAAAAACTCTGTCAATATTCCCCCTAATTCTACCCAAAAAGCGGACTCCTCTGCATCCCGCTTTCCCCGCCCTCAAAAGGAAACAGCGTCCGTCCCCCGGACGGAAAGGGCCGGGGAAAACAGGACGCTGAATTCGTCATTTATGATACAGATTGTTCTTCTCGTACGTCGGCTCACAGGTGACATTCATGTTCAGGCGCATGAACACGCTGTCATCGACCGTGGAGAGGATGACCGTGGAATGGGCGTCGCACCCGGCCAGGGCATCCAGCTGCTGCATGGCGCGCATGGCGTTTTCGTCCGACGCCGCGCAGATCGCCAGGGCGATGAGCATTTCGTCGGTGTGCAAGCGCGGGTTGTGGCTCTTCATGTAATCGGTCTTGAGCGTCTGAATGGGGGCAATGACCTCCGGAGAGATGAGCTTGATCTCGTCGGGAATGCCGGCCAGCGCCTTGAGCGCATTGAGCAGAGCCGCCGACGACGCGCCGAAGAGATCCGTGGTGCGTCCGGTGACAATTCTTCCGTCGGGAAGCTCAATGGCCGCGGCCGGTTTGCCCGTGCGGTCTCCGACGGCCAGCGCGGCGGGCACGACAGCGCGCATTTCCGGCTCAATCTTGGAAGCCTGCATCAGCAGCTCAATCTTGGCCAGCTCCTCTTCGGAGGACTGCCCGCGGCGAATGAGGCAAGCCGTCTTAAAATAGCGGCGGATGATCTCCTGATAGGAAGCTTCGCGGCAGGCTTCGTCGTCCGTGATGGACAGGCCCGCCATGTTGACGCCCATATCCGTCGGGCTCTTGTACGGGCACTCGCCGTAGATGCGCTCAAAGATGGTGCGCAACACCGGGAAAATCTCGACGTCGCGATTGTAGTTGACCGTGGTGACGCCGTACGCTTCCAGATGGAACGGGTCGATCATGTTCACGTCGTTCAGATCAGCCGTCGCCGCTTCATAGGCGAGGTTGACCGGATGCTTG
>CALVTV010000155.1 GCA_944363005.1 uncultured Clostridia bacterium
CTCTTCGTCCTCCTCGTCCTCTTCCTCGCTGTTGCAGCTGGGTTCCGAGTCCGACGCGGTCAAGACGCTTCAGGAGAACCTCAAGAAGCTCGGCTTCTACTCCGGCAATGTGACCGGTCATTTCGGCGACATCACGCATGACGCTGTCGTCGCTTACCAGAGATCCAAGGGCCTCTCCGCCGACGGTATTGCCGGTACCAAGCCGCTTGCGGCCATCACGGCGGATCTGAACGGCTCTTCCTCCGGTTCCTCTTCGTCTTCCGGCTCGTCCTCTTCCGGATCTTCCTCCAGCCTCAAGGATCGTGCCAGCCGGGTCATCTTCTCCAACTACTCCAACTGGGGCCGCAATTACGAGAACGGTGAGCTCTGCACGGTGTATGACTTCTCCACAGGTTACACCTGGACGCTGAAGATCATGTCCAAGGACAAGCACATGGACGCTGAACCGGCGACCGCGCAGGATACGGCCATCATGAACAAGGCGTTCGGCAACGAGCAGACCTGGACGCCGAAGGTGGTTTGGGTCACGTTCTCCGACGGCAAGACCTACATCGGCAGCACGCACAACGTGCCGCACACGCCGTACCACATCCGCGACAACAACTTCGACGGTCACCTCTGTGTGCACTTCCCGCGCAACATGGCGGACGCCGAAGCGACCGGTCCGTACGCTGTCAGCCATCAGGAAGCCATCCTGGAGGGCTGGGAGCAGACCAAGAAGCTCATGCAGTAACCTAAAAAAGAAGGATGCTTCGGCATCCTTCTTTTTGTATAACGAAAAGGCGTGCCGGTAGGGCACGCCTTGCGCTCACTGCCGCTCAAGCAGCGCGCGAATCTGGTCCACGTCCGCATGACCCAGCACGCCCTGCGTCATGTCCTTCGGGCCGCCGCCCTTGCCGCCGAACGCTTCGCACAGCGCCTTCGTCGCCGGGCGCACGTCCAGCGCCTGCGCGCTGAGCGCAAAGCTCCAGCCGTCCTCCCGCGGGGCGAGCACAAGCGCCATCTTCGCGCCCTCGCTCAGGCGGCCAGCCGCCTTGCGCAGATACGACGGCGGGAGCATATCCGCGACGACAACGCGCACATCGCAATCCGCCACGCGCGCGGCCTCCGCCTCGAACAGCCGCAGCCCCAGTTCCTCCACGCGCACGCGCAGCGCATCGCGCTCGTCATGCAGCCTTTGCACCGCGTCCGCCGTCTCCAGCGGCTTGGCCGAAAGCATGCGCGCGCTTTCCCGCATCTGATCCTGCATCGCGTTTTCGTACTCAAGCGCGCGCCGTCCGCAAAGTATGGAGATCCGCACGCCGCTCTTGTACTTCATCACGCCGATGACCTTCACCTGCCCGACCGCGCCGGTATACGGCACATGCGTGCCGCAGCAGGCGCAGGTATCCACGCCTTCAATGCGCACGATGCGAACGTCGCCGTCAATCGGCTTCTTGCTGCGATAGGCCATCGCCTGAAGCTCTTCTTTGGGCGGCACGCTGGCCTGCACCGGCAGGTTCGCCCAAACGGCCTCGTTGGCCAAAAGCTCTACGCGCCGCACATCCTTCTCGCTCATGGGCCCGTTGAAGTCCATGGTCACGGCCTCCGTGCCGATATGGAACCCCACGTTGTCATAGCCGAAGAGCCGATGCACCAGGCCGGAGAAGATGTGCTCGCCGCTGTGCTGCTGCATCATGTCCAGCCGGCGCACGCCGTCGATCTTTCCGGTCACCTCCTGGCCCACCGGCAGCGGGCCGTCGGTGGTATGCGTGATTTCGCCGTGATGGTCGTGCACATCCAGCACCTGCACGCCGCCGAGCACGCCGTGATCCGCGCCCTGTCCGCCGCCCTCGGGGAAGAACGCCGTCCTGTCAAGCACGACCGCATAGCCCACTTCCTTTTTCTGGCAGTCGAGCACATGCGCCGTAAATTCCCGCATCAGTGGGTCCTGATCAAATAAGCGAACCGTCATTTCCGCGCCTCCGTCCGCATCGCAAACTTTCCCTGTCATTGTAACACACGCCGGTGAAAAAAACAAATCTTTCCCTCCCGGCAAAATGTGATATAATAAAGGTGGACAGCCGGAGTCCTCTTCCGGCAAGATCATCCCCAGAGGAGGGAAACGCTATGAAAAATCCTTTGATTATCACCATTGGCCGCGAGTACGGCAGCGGCGGCCTCGAAATCGGCAAGTCCCTGGCCGAAAAGCTTGGCATCTCTTTCTATGACAAGCAGATCATCAGCCTCACCGCGGAGAAGAGCGGACTTTCTCCCGAGTTTATCTCCAACAACGAGCAGCGCGTCAAGAGCGGCCTGATGCAAAACCTTGCCGCTTCGGCCGCCTATCAGAGCGGGTTCTTCTCCAGCCAATACCTGCCGCTTTCCGAGACGATCTTCATCTCCCAGGCGCAGGTCATCCGCGACATCGCCGCGCGGGAGAGCGCCGTCATCGTCGGCCGCTGCGCGGACTATATCCTCTCCGGCCGCAAGAACACCGTGAATATTTACATCTATGCGCCGATGGAAGACCGCGTCAAGCGCATCATGCGCATCTACCAGCTCAGCGAGGCGGACGCCATGAAGGCCATCGCCACCTCCGACAAGGAGCGCGGCAACCACTACTTCCGCTATACGGACAGAAAGTGGGGCAAAGCGCAAAACTATGACCTGTCCATCAACTCCTCGCTGCTGGGCATTGAGGGCACGGTGGAAATGCTGGCCGACGTTGCCGGAATTGAGGAACGCCTCCCGTGAGACCCCTTCTTCCCTCTCAGACGGCGCTCGTGCTGGGCGGTGGCGGCGCCAAAGGTGCTTATGAAATCGGAGCCATCGCGGCCCTGAACGAATTGGGCATACAGGCAGGAAGCGTATACGGGGTTTCCGTCGGCGCGCTCAATGCCGCCATGTATGCGCAGGGCGATCTGGAGCGGGCGGAGGCCCTTTGGGCGAGCATCCGGCTTTCGGACCTGGTCAGCCCGGAGAGCATCAAAATGGCCGACGACGCGGAGGCGCTCTTCGATCACCCGGAAAAGCTGCTGGAATTCATCTCCCGCAACGCGCAAAACCGCGGGATGGACGTCACGCCCTTCCGGCAGATCGTCGCCTCCTATGTCGATGAAGCCGCCGTGCGCCGCAGCACCGTGCGTCTGGGCCTGCTCGCCACGCGCTTTCCCTCGATGAACCGGGTCGAAAAGCGCATTTCGGATATGGAAGAGGGTTCGCTGCACGACTGGCTGATGGCCAGCAGCGCCTGTTATCCCGCTTTCCCGATGGTGAATCTGGGCGGCGAGCGCTATATTGACGGCGGTTTTGGCGACAACACGCCCGTGGATATGGCCATTCGCGACGGCGCGCGGCACATCATCGCGCTGGACATTGGCCGCAACCCGTCGCATACGCAATACCGCCAGCGTCCAAACATCACCTATATCCGTACGACGCATCCGTTGGGCGGGCTGCTGACGTTCGATCCCGCACGTTCCGCGCAAAACCGGACGCTGGGTTACAACGACACGTTGCGCGCCTTTGGCCGTCTGCGCGGCACACGCTATGCGTTTGACCCCACCGACGCGCAGGCGCTCTATTCCCGAGCGGAGGATTTTCTCGTTCGGCTCTCCCAGGTGGAAGCGAGGTTGCAGCTGGGCAACGCGCTCACGCGCAGGGATAACGCCGCACCGCTGTTTTCGCTGCTGGAAGAGCAACTGCGCCCCGGCGCGGACGCGATTGATTACTTCCTGCGCGCCTGCGAACTCTGCGCGGAAATCGCGGAGGTCAATCCGGCGCAGACGTTCACGTTTGACGCCTTTACCGACGAACTGCGCGCGCGGCTCCCGCTTGAAAAGGCGGAAGCCATGCTCAGCAGCCTGCGCGGCGGATTGATCGGCGTGCTCTTTTCCCCGCCGCAGCCGGATCGAAAGCTGATCATCGCCTGCCTGTATCATCTGCTTCAGCGGGAGCACATGTTCTCTTCCCTGGCGATGCATACGCTCAGCGCGTTCCCGCGGGAGATGCTCTGCGCGCTGACGCTGCGCGAGATCCTGTGACGCGTTTTTGCGCGAAGCGGTGTGGGGAGTCTGAGGGACACTGTCCCTCAGGCGGGTTTGGGCGGCAGCCCAACGTTCTTCTACGCCCGAAGCGCAGCGAAAAAATGCCGTCAGGAAGCGTAGCGTTACCTGACGGGTTTTCCGCAAAAGCAACGTATAAACCGCGCGAAGCGGTGTGGGGAATCTGAGAGACACCGTCTCTCAGGCGGGTTTGGGCGGCAGCCCAACGTTTTCCCCACTATTCCGTAAAAAATAGCATACACATAAAACAACCTCCTGCCCGGCAACTTCCGGACAGGAGGTCTTTTTATGCTTCTTCGGCCGTTTCGGAGAGCGCGCCCGCGCCGCTCAGATCGCACGTCTGGCTGTACGCCTGCACGGTGATCATGTACGCGCTGTCGCCTTCCACCAGCGTTTCCCCGGTGGCATCCTGAATGGTGACCGTGTTGCCCGCCTCATCGACGATCGTGCCCGCGCAGGAGAGGTTGGTCACCCGGCTGTCGCCGGTGACGACCCACTTCGACCCCTCGTCGATATACACGTTGCACGTCCCGTCGCCGCCTTCGCCTGCCGCGGACTCATCCTGCACAAATGCGCCGACGAGCACGCTCTGCTGCGTGAGGTACATGTCCAGATGCGAGATGCTGTCAAAGATCACGTTGCCGCGCATCTGCTGGCCAATCGCCGTGAACGTGCAGTCCGCGCCGTTGGCGCCCTCAGCGCCCCAGCCGCGCGCATTGCGATTGCCTGTGCAGCGCAGGAGATATTCACACTCCGCATCCGGCGAAAGCGTCACGCCGGAGAGGATGAACTCGCTTTGGGTATTGGTCGTATAGAACAGGCCGCCGTTGGTGGAAGTCAGCGTGCCGCCCGCCATCTCAAAGCGCCCCAGACCCACCTCCGAATCGCCGGACATGCTCTGGTAGAGGATGACCGTCCAGGTGGTATCGTTCTGCTCGAGGTCGGGCATGTTTCCGACCAGGTCGCAGTTATACAGGCGCACGGCGTTGCGCCCTTCCAGGCAGAGCGCCTCGGAACCCATCGCCGCGAGCGCCGCATCGCGCAGCGTGATATCCGCCGTCACGTAGACCGCGGGCGACCCGCTGCCATGGGAAACGTACGTTCCGCCGTCCACGGTCATCGTGCCACCGCCGCGATCGGACCGGACAGCCGCTGAGGACTCACCATGCGTCTCCACGACCAGATCCGTCGCGTGCAACGTGCCGCCGCCAGCCACGTGAATGCCGCCGGACGTGTTCTGCTGGGTGGTAATCTGCGTCCCGCTGACGTTCACCACGGCATCGCCGTACGCAAACACACCGGCGCCGCCCGCCGCGTCCGTGGTAATCGTGCCGCCGGTGATCGTCGTCTCTCCGCCCGTCGCCAGCACGGCCGCGCCAACGCCATAGAAGCTCGACGTATCCCCGCCTGTGCTCTCCTGCGATGTGCGGGTGATCTGCACGTCCTCCATCGTCACCGTGCCGCCTTCGATGAGCACGGCGCTCTCATCCACCCCGGTCGATTCAATTTGTTCCTGCGTCAGCGCCGTATCCGAATTCAGGGTCTGAACAGCCTCGTACGACTCGGGTTGCGTCGCGCCGCCCGGACCGCCCATGCCCGGCTGTCCTCCCTGTGGCGGGGGATTGCCCGCACCCTCCGGCGGCATCTCGCCCTCTGCCGGCGGATTGCCCGCGCCCTCCGGCGGCATCTCGCCCTCTGCCGGCGGATTGCCCGCACCTTCCGGCGGCATGGCTGGCGGTTCCAGGGTTTCTGGCGACGTTTCGGTTTGCGGGGCCGGCTGTTGTGTGGGTTCCGTTTCAGCCGCCACGGGGAACACGCTCACCGTCCATATCATCGCTGCCACAAGCAGCGCCGTCAGTCTTCTCATGTCCATACCTCCTTCAAACAAGGGCAGTATACCACCCGCCTATGGCGCGATTGTGAACAGAGCAGGACATTTCGCGCAGCAAGCGGGCCGTCCAAGGGCGGCCCGCTCGCGTTTTTATGCTGTTTTCTCCTCCGCGCACGCAGAAGCAATCTTGACCGGAATCAGGATTATGCGTTGAT
This sequence comes from uncultured Clostridia bacterium, assembly GCA_944363005.1. GTDB lineage: Bacteria > Bacillota > Clostridia > Christensenellales > Aristaeellaceae > Ventricola. Next base: position 6,093 of record CALVTV010000155.1, read on the forward strand.
GCGCTTTTCGGTCTTGGGATCGAACAGATGCAGTTTTTTCAGATTCGGCGCCATGGTGATCTTCGTGCCCTGCGGCGCCTTATCGCCCGTGTACTTGAAGATCATCATCTGGCCGTCCACGTGAACGTGGATCAGGAACGCATCGCCCAACGGCTCAACACCGTCGATTTCGCCCGTGAAGGCGTTCTCGCTGCCCTCGCTGGCAAGCGTAAAGTCCGACGGACGAATGCCCAAAATGACCTGCGAACCCACATAGCCCTTCAGGCAAGCGCTCATCTCCTTGGGCACGGCGACGGTAAAGCCCTTGCCCTCCAGCACCAGACCGCTCCCCGCCTCGCGCACGGTGCAGGGGAACGTGTTGATCTCCGGCGTGCCCAGGAAGCCCGCCACAAACAGGCAGTTCGGGTGATCATACAGGTCAAACGGCGTGCCCTGCTGCATGATCTTGCCCTGCTTCATCAGCACAATGTGGTCGGCCATGGTCATGGCCTCGGTCTGATCGTGCGTGACGTAGACCGTGGTCACGTGCATGCGCTTTTGAATCTGCTTGAGCTCATAGCGCACCTTGTCGCGCAGCTTGGCGTCCAGGTTGCCCAGCGGCTCATCGAGCAGGAACACGTTCGCGTTGCGGACCATCGCGCGGCCCAGGGCTACGCGCTGGCGCTGGCCGCCCGAGAGGTTGGCGATGCGCCGGTCGAGGAAATCCTCGATCTCCAGCAGCTTCGCCATCTCGTTGACCTTCGCGTCGATCTGTTCGCGCGGCACCTTCTGCGTCTTGAGCGCGAAGGACATGTTCTCGCGCACCGTCATGTTCGGATAGAGCGCGTACTCCTGGAACACCATCGCGATATTGCGCTCCTGGGGCTCAACGAAGGTCGTCTCCTTCTTGCCTTCAACGGCGCTCATCACCTGATCCCCGAAGCGAATTTCGCCGGAAACCGGATGCAACAGGCCCGCAACGCACTGCATGGCCGTGGATTTTCCGCAGCCGGAAGGCCCCAGAAAGACGCAGAACTCGCCGTCCTTCACCTCAAGGTTCATCTTTTCAAGCACGAGCGATTTTCCCTTGTTGTAGGAAACGCTCATATCCCGGATCGAAATAGAAGCCATACAATCACCTTTCCCGCCTGTATTCTCTTCTGCGAAGAAAAACGCTTACTCGCCGAACACGGCAACATCGATGCCGAAACCATAGTCAAAGAGCGGATCGACGATATCCTTGGGCAGATCCTCGCGCTGGGCGAGCACCTGATCCATCGTCGCGGGGATCTGGAAAGGCGTCTTGCCGGTGATGGCATGCTCGCCCCAGAGCGCCTCCACGATGGCCGCCGCGCCGCAGGTCATGCCGGGCTTGTAGGCCAACAGCACAGCGTCGCTCGCCTCGACCATCGGGGTCATCACGTACGGGCGGTTCATCAGCGCAACGGTGATGATCTTCGCGCCAGACTTCTCCAGAGCGTTCATCATGTCCGTCTGCTGCTCCGGGAAGACGAGCGTGGACGTGCCCCACTGCGGCTCGTGCGTGCCCGCTGCCTCGCCCACGACGTAGATGACGACGGTGTCCTCATCGCAGGCGCCGTCCACAAGCGTCGTGTCATAGCCGATATAGGTGACGTCGCCCGCCTTTTCGGTGATCGCATCCAGGATGCTGGGCGCTTCGTAGTTTTCCACCGTCCAGCCGCTGGACATCGCATGCGTATCCTGCGCCAGTTCGCCGGCGACGACGATCTTCTTGCCCGCCAGCGGTTCCATGTTCTCGTACTTGACGAGCGTGAGCGCCTGCGCCGCCGCTTCCTTGACCAGCGCCTTGTGCTCCGGATCGCCCAGCACGGCCACGGCGTTCTCTTCATCGACGAACGGATTCTCGAACACGCCCAGTTCAAACTTGGCCACCAACAGCTTGCGCACCTTTTCGTTGAGCTGTTCCTCGGTCAGCGCATCGACGATCTTGGAGATCTCGCGCTGGCTCGCGCCGCCCAGCGCATCCGCACCGGCCACGGCAGCCGCCGTCGGGCTCAGGCCCCAGTCGGTCTGGATGATGCCCTCGTAACCCATCTGGCCGCGCAGCAGCTCGGTCATGACGGTCGAGGACTCGTGCGCGTAATTTTCAACCGCGTCGCCGCCCAGGAACGGCACCGTCGAGTAGCCATAGGGCATGATCGACGCCGCGCCCGCCTCGATGGCGGCTTCAAAGATGCTCAGCGCCGTGCTCAGGCTGCCCTCGTCAAAGACGAGCGGGGAGCCGTCCACGCCGGAGGTCTGCGAACCGGAGCCCGGGAAGTGCTTGACGCACGCCATGACCGATTCAGGCGTGAGCGTCGTGCCGCCCTGAAGGCCGTCGATGCAGGCGACCACCATGGCCGTCGCCGTCTCCACGTCCTCGCCGAAGCACTCCTGCACGCGGCCCCAGCGCGGGTCCGTCGCCAGGTCGGCCACGGGCGAAAGGCTCATGCGCACGCCGGTGGCGCGCATCTCTTCGTTCTGCATCTGCGCCAGCTGATGCACCAGTTCGACGTTGCCCGTCGCCGCCAGGGTGATCTGGTCGGGCAGGATGGTGGCGCCGTTGATCCAGCTCGCGCCGATGACGGAGTCCATGGAGAACACGACCGGGATGCCCAGGCGCGAGGTCTCCGCCAGCGCCTGCACCTCGTTGGCCTTCTGCGCGGCAGCCTGCGGGCTGTCCGACAGGTAGGTATACGCCAGCACAAAGCCCACGCCCGTATCCGTGAACCAGGACTCCTTGAGCGTCACCAGCGTGATGTGCAGCATCTGCGCCGCCTTCTCCTCGCTGGTCATCTGGGCAAGCAGGTCATCCGCGCGCTCGCCCGCAGACAGCCGCCAATCCTCGTACGGATCGAGCGCGCCGTTCTTGTTGAAATCCTTGAATTGCAGGCCGCCCTGCTCGATGAGGGAGAGGTTGACCGTACCCAGATCGGGCTGCGCCGTCTCCTCGGCAAGCGCGGCGGGCATCATCCCGGCCGCCATGGTCAGGGTCAGCAGCAGCGCCGCCGCACGCTTTATGTTGTGTTTCATGCGTTTGTTCTCCTTTCCAATGAATCAGGTTGCCGTCACCGCACCGGCCATATAGCCGCGAATCAGGTATTTTCCCATGAAGATGTACAGCAGCAGCACGGGCAGCGCCAGAATGATCGATCCAGCCATCTGCACGTTGAACTCCGCCGCCATGGTGCCCGCCAGCTCGTTGAGCGCGATGGTCGCGGGCTTGGCGTCGTAGCCGCCGAGCACCAGCGCGAAGAGCATCTCGTTCCAAATGGAGGTGCACTGGAAGACGAAGACGGTGATCGTCGCGATCTTGGTGTTGGGCAGAACGATCCGCGCGTAAATCTGCCACGGGCCGTTGCCGTCGATCATCGCCTGATGGATCAGCGCGTCGGGTACGTCCGCGTAATAGCCGCGCATCATCACCGTGCACATCGGCATGCCGAACACCGAGTGAACCAGAATCAGGCCCAGCACGTTGTCATACAGCCCCAGCATGTTGATCGTCTGAAGCAGCGGAATGAGGATCGCCTGATAGGGCAGGTACGTCGCCGCCACCAGCAGGATGAAGAACAGGTTGCTGCACGCAAACTTGTACTTGCTGAGCGCGTACGCGCAAACCGAACCCAGGAACAGCGAGCCCAGGGAGCCGCCGATCGTGATGATCACGCTGTTGACCAGCGGAATGGAGAGCGACTCGAAGGCGTCGATATAGCCCTCAAACGTCACCTGTTCCGGCCAGGCCACGGGGTTGGAGGTCATCACCTCGCTGGCGCCCTTGAGCGACGTGGTGAGCGTGCCCCAGAACGGGAGCATGTAAAAGACGATGAACGCGATCATCACGAGGTAGTAGACCACGTGCAGCAGGTGCAGGGCCCACCGGGGATGGCGTTTTTGGGGTTGCCGGTTGATAGCCATTTCACTCATGGTCTCACTTCCTCCTATTGCTCCAGTAGGTCAGCGGCAGGATCAACACCAGCACCAGCGCCAACAGGAAACAGGAGATGGCCGCCGCGTAGGCGAAGTTGTTCTTGCTGAACGCCTCCTGATACATCCACACGGGGAGCGTCCAAGCCGCCGATTTCGTATAGCCCACCAGGGACACGATGAAGTCAAAGGAGCGCAGCGCGTACATCGCCAGGATGGTGATGCACGAGCCCATCGCGCCCTTGAGCTGCGGGATGATCAGCTTCCAGTAGATCCGCGGGGAATATGCGCCGTCGAGTTTGGCGGCATTGATGACATTCTGCGGAACCGACTGAATTCCTGCCAGGAAGATGATCGCGACGTATCCGGAGAACTGCCATACCAGCGCCAGAATGATCGACAGCATGACCGTTTCGTTGCTGGACGTCCACATCAGCTTCGTGGTATTGACGCCGAAGATTTGCAAAAACGAGTTGAGCACGCCGTTGCTCGGCCGGTACATCCAGGCCCAGACCGTGCCGGTGACCACGAAGGACAGCGCAAACGGCAGCAAAATCAGGTTGCGGAAGAGCGCCGTGCCGCGCAGTCCCTGATCCATCAGCAGCGCAAGCCCCAGGCCCAGCAGCAGACAGATCGGAATCAGGCAGAACAGCAGCAGCGTGTTGATCAGCGAGGTAACGAAGTACTCACTGGTGAACATCTTGATATACTGGCCAAATCCACCCCAGCCGTAGGTCGCCGTGAGCGAGCCGTTCTCCCAGTCGGATACGGAAACCCAGAGGTTCCAGCCCAGCGAGATGTACACGAAGTAGATCAGCAGGGCCGCCGGAATCACAATGGGCCACATGGGGTGCTTTTTCAGGAATTTTCGCATTTGCACGCTCCTCTCCGAATGAAAAGGCCTGCGCGGGCGTAACATGCGCTCCCGCCCGCGCAGGCCGGTCGTTCACTTACTCGCCGTAGCTGAGGCCGAAGCCGTATTCATACAGCGGGTTCTCTAGGTCGAAGGAGACGTCCTCGGCCTGCGCCTCAACGGAAGCCATATCGCGCGGCATGGCGATGGGCAGCTTGCCCGTCGGGTTGTTCATGCCGTAGATCGTCTCCGCGATTGCGTTGTCTTTTTGCTGGCCAGGATAGTAGGCCATCAGGATCGCGTTGGTGTTCTCGTCGCACCAGGTAAGGATGTAAGGCCGTCCGCCGATGACCACGGTGATGATCGGGGTACCCGTCGCGGCGACCGCCTCGAGCACAGCCTGCTGCGTCTCGGTGATCTCCAGGGTGTCATAGCCCCACGGCGGATTGTGCTGATAGGCGACCTCGCCGACGGCCACGATGGCCACGTCGCACTCGCCGGCAATCTCCGAAATCCGCTCGACGTCCTCTGCCTCATAGATGATTTCCGCGCCGTCGCCCGCCAGCTGCTCCAGGGCCTGGGCGAGCGTCACGCCGTCCTGGCTGGACGTCCAGCCGCCGCACAGGGAGTCCATGTCGCCCGCGCGCAGGCCGGCCACCAGGATCTTCTTGTTGGAAGAATCCAGCGGCAGGATGCCGTCGTTCTTGAGCAGGGTCATGGCCTTTTCCGCCGCTTCCAGGTTGACCGCGGTGTTCTCCTCGCAGCCGACGAAATCGACAGCCGCCTGTACGTCCACATACGGGGTTTCGAAGATGCCCAGTTCAAACTTGGCGCGCAGGATGCGCAGGCAAGCCGCGTCGAGCACTTCGTCGGTGATGGAGCCGGCGTTGTAGAGCTCTTCCATCTGGTCAATCAGACGGATGGACTCGCCGCCGATGCCGTCCACCTGCGCGTCCATGACGCCGATGAGGATGGCATCCTCTTCAGAGCACTCCTCGCCCCACATGGAGGTCGCCTGCTGAATGCCCCAAATCATGCCCCAGTCGGTCTGGATGATGCCGTCAAAGCCCATCTTCTCGCGCAGCAGGCCCTGCAGGGTCGCTTCGCTGCCCAGCGCGGCGTTCGTATCGAGCACCAGCGGGATGGAGTAATACGGCATGACAGAGCCGACGTTGTTTTCAATGGCCGCGTAGTACGGCTTCAGGTGCACTTCCAGGGACTCCTCGTCCGAGACGATGGGCGCCTGGTCGAGGCCTTCCATCTGCGGGCCGGCGCCCGGGAAGTGCTTGATGCAGGCGATCAGGCCGTCAGGGTTGAGGCCGTCGCTGCCGTTCTGATAGGCGACGATCTGCGCGGTGACCATCTGCGTCACCAGGTCCGGGTCCTCGCCGAAGGTTTCCATCACGCGGCCCCAGCGCGGTTCGGAGGCGATGTCCGCTTCCGGCGAGAGCGTCATGCGCACGCCGATGGCCATGAGCTCTTCGCGCTGAATCTCCGCCAGGCGGGTGACGAGGTCCTCGTCACGGGTGGCCGCCTGCGCCAGGTTATGCATGGTGACCGTCGCGCCGTTGACGTAGGACGCGCCGTGCACCGAGTCCATCGAGACGACGACCGGGATGCCCAGTCGCGCGTTCTCGCACCACTGCTGCACCTGGTTCATCGTCGTGGCGGCGGTGCCCACGCTGTCGGAGACGTTGAACTCACGCACCAGCACGAAGCCGATGTTCTCCGTCTCGTTCCATTTTTGCAGGTAGCTCGGGTACTCGCCGTTGTCCTTCGGGGTGAAGGTCGGGTGCTGCATCTGCGCGATCTTCTCGCGCACGGTCATCTGGGAAATCAGGTCCTGGGCGCGGGTGGTGGCGTCCTGCCGCCAGTCCTCGTAGACGTCGAGCGCGCCGTTCGCGTTGAGATCCTTGAAGTACAGGCCGTCCTGCTCGATGATCGGCTTGGTGTAAGCCTGCAATTCCTGCTGCGTCTCCGTGCCGGGGATCACGGTCATTTCCGGCGCGGCTTCGGCTTCCTCGGCAAACGCCGCGGGCGCCGGCATCAGCGTCACGGCCATCGCCAGCGCCGCCGCAGAAGCGAGGCCGCGGCGCCAGAGGCGGTTCATCTTAGTCAACAATGTTCCAATCTCCTTTCAGGCCGGACTCCTGAAGCGCGACGACGATGTTGTGCGCATAGCGCGCCGTGTCGGGATCGGAAGCGACGGCGAAGTCCTGAATGCGGGTCTGCAGGTCGGTGGAAGCCGCCCAGGGCAGCGCGGTGCCGTGGGTGAAGCTCGGATAGGTCTTGGTTTCCGGGTCGGTCAGCTCCTGCTTGAACTTGAGCGTCAGCTCGCAGTAAACGTCATCCGGCACGTCCGTATAGGGCGAGATGGATTCCTTGAGCTGGCAGAAGGCGCTCTGCACGTCCACGGTCGTCACGTTGTGCGCCCAGCGGATGCCGGAAGGCACGTCGGCGGAGTCGTTGGAGACCACGAAGCCGTCCACGCACATGCCGAAGTAACCCTCGGTGCCCGGGAAGGTCAGCACGCCGTAATCGGTGCCGTAGACCTGGCCCAGGCTGGTCATCAGCGGCTGCATCCAGGCGCCCATGATCTGCATGGCATACTGTCCGGCGACGATCTGGCCGCTCGTCTCGTACCAGTCGCGGGAGGCGTGGTCCGGGGCGACGTAGGTCAGCAGGCGCTTGTAGGTATCCAGCACGCCCTTCACCTGCTCTTCGGTGGCGTTGCCGTTGATGAAGTCCTCGTAGAGCTGCGGGTCGGTGCCGATCATGATGTCCTCAAAGACCTGGCAGGCCGGCCAGCCCTTGCGGTCGCCCAGGTCGAT
>CALVTV010000156.1 GCA_944363005.1 uncultured Clostridia bacterium
TGAATCACCTCTTCGGTTGAAACCTCCGCCTCTTCCGTTTGCTGAGCAATCCCGCGCAAAGCGTTGCTCTGTGAGGCGGAGTATGGCGCAGCGTTGGACTCGTTTTCGGCTTCCAAATCGTCCAACGTGCCTACGTGGGTTGCGATCTTGCCGCTGAGCACGGTGGAGAGCATGGATTCGCTCAGGCTGGCGGGAAGCTTGCCGACACGCCGCCCGTCGATCTGCTGGGTTCGAATGAGCGTGTCCCCGTTCGTATCCACGACCCAGACCATCGCCTCCCATTGAGAAGTGCTCCGGCCGATGAGCGGCACCAGATAGCTGGAGGAGATTTCCCCGCGCAGTGTGCTTTCGATATAGCTGGAGATGATTTGCCCCTTCGCGCTCAGATCGTCAATCTTGTCCTGCGCAAACAGCCGCGGTGATATGGCGTTGTAAATGGCCATAATCAGCAACGCAAAGAGCAGAATTGAGCCATAGGTCAGCAGCAGAAAACGGCGCAGGAATGCACTGTGTTTCATGTCAGGGCCTCGAATTTGTAGCCGACGCCGTAGACGGTGATGATATCCCACTGCTGGCCCATTTCCTCGCAGGAGAGTTTCTGGCGCAGCCGCTTGATGTGGGTATCCACTGTGCGCGTATCTCCGAAGAAGTCGTATCCCCAGATGCGCGAGAGAATCTGTTCGCGGTCAAACACGCGGCCCGGGTGGCTGGCCAACAGGTAGAGCAGCTCCACCTCTCTGGGGGTGCAGGCGATGCTCTGCCCGGAGAGCTTGACGCTGTAGCGCTCAGGCTGGATTTCCAGATTGCCGTATGTCAGCGTCGTCAGCTTTTCATCCGAAGGGGCGTCTGCGGCGTTGACGGTTCGACGGAGCACGGCTTTGATGCGCGATACCACTTCCCGAGGGCTGAAGGGCTTGACAATGTAATCATCTGCGCCCATTTCAAGGCCCAGAATGCGGTCGATCTCTTCGCCGCGGGCGGTCAGCATGATGATGGGAAGCTGACTCTTGCGGCGAACAGCCTGACAGACCTCCATGCCGGTCATGCCTGGCATCATTTGATCCAGCAGCATGAGGTCATAGTGTTCCTTTTCGATCATTTCAAGGGCCTGCTTGCCGTCGTAAGCCGAATCGTGCAGGAACTCCTCGTTATCCAGATACAGGGAAAGCGACTGATGGACGATCGTATCATCGTCGCAAATGAGAATGCGCACCGTTTTGCTCATAAGCATTCACCTCAATGGGGAGTAAACTCAGCCCCCTGATGCGGGCCGCTCCCAGTATAGCGCAACTTTTTGGCGCGATTGTGACGGAATCAGGGAATCATTACACCATGGGCAATGCGCAAAGGCGGATGACCGCTTTGGCGTAGGGCACCAAACGCACGGGGAAGGCTTCCCCCTGCGCGTCGCGCGGCAGCACAATGGGCGGTTGGTCGCAGCTTGGACCGCGCATGCCCCAACCGGGCAGGGCGACGGCATGGGTGAGAATGGAGACGCTGTCCCCATCCCTTTCGATTTCAAGCGAGGCTTCGGCCACGAGCGCGAGCCCAAAGCCCTCCGAAGCGCTGAGCGTGGGATAGCCTTCTGCGCTTGTGCCGCTGCAGGTTTGCGGGGCGTAGGCGAAGCGGAGCGGGCCGCGCGCCACACAGAAGGATTGGTGATAGACGGGCAGACGCGCGGGCTGCATCGGCAAAGTCAGCAGGATCTCGTCCCCGTCGTTCCATTGGCGGTTCAGCGTGAGAAGCGTACCCTCCGTTGCCGGAAGAATTTCTCCTCCTATGGCTGCGGACGCGCCCTTGGCCCACATCGGGATGCGCAGATACAGGGGGAAAGCGGTCGGGGCGGAGAGGCTCATTGTGATGCGCACGTTGCCGCTGAGCGGATAGTCGCTCTCGACATTCAAGCGCACGCGGGCGCCGCCGAGCCGGTAGCGCACCGAGCAGGGCGCATAGCTGATGGCACACAGCCCGTCGTCGCGGGTGAGCATCCACTGGTGCTGGATGAACCGCGGCCAGGCTGCCAACAGGGCGCAGAGCGCGTCCCCGTCTTCGCAGGTGAACAGATTTGCGCTCTCGGAGAGAAAGGGGACGCGAAGCTCACGCGAGAGCAAGGTCTGATTGGCCTGCTGCACGGCCTGAACGCTGCGCCCGTCCGGCGAAAAGGCGGCATCAATCGCGTTGTACATCACGGTTTCCAGCGCATCGGCACTGTGTTCGCCGCCGGGGCAGGAGAGGAGCGTCTCCAGAGAGGCGGCCATTTCGCAGGCCGTCAGCGCGCTGACACCGCGGCTGGGGCTGGTTCCGGCCAGCAAGGGATCGGCTGTGAAAGCGCCGCTTACGGAACCATGCGCTTTGCCGATGCGGGCCAATCCGGCTTCCGCAGCGGACAACTGTTTTCCGGAACCGGTGACCACGCCGCTCAGACCACAGGCCCGCAGGCCTTCTGCTAAGTTGGCGCCGTTTGCGGTGCGCATGAGGTGATGGTGATAGTCGCCTTCGGATTCCTGTTCCAGCGCCTGCAGGAGCGCTTCTGCCGAGAGAGTCCGGGAGATGGGCGCGCGATAGGGCAGGGCGTGCATCAGCGTGGCGTAATCCGCGCCCTGCCGGATGAGCGTCGTCAGAACGGGCAAAATGGCCTTTTGGCCTGTGATATTGTAAAGCGCGATGCCGCATTCCAGCGTGTCCGCGATGTGCATGGCGTCTTCGGGAGAGAGCGGATGGGCGGCGAGCTCCCCTTGCAGATACTTCATGTACCGAAGCATAAAGGTCAGCAGCTGCTTTTCGCCGCTGAGCGAATACGCTACCGTCAGTGCGCGAAGCATTCTGCCCCGTGCGGCGAACGACTCCTGCGGCGCAAAAGAGCCATCTTCCAGCTGTGCATCCACGGCGCGCGTGGCCAAACTGAGGGCATCGCGCCTGAGTTCCGTGTCCCCCAATTGGGCAGCGGTCAGCAGCATGGCCTCCAGCAAATCCGGTGCGCGCAAACCGCCCTGGAGCGGGCCGCCGTAAAAGTCACTTTGCGCGCCGGCTTCCGGGAAGAGCGAGGCACAGCGGGAGAGAAGGCCCGCGCGAAGGGAGAGCAGGCGGTCGGACAGCACCCCCTGCGCGGTGATCGCTCCGGCGGGCAGGGCAGTCAAGCGGCCCGGCGCCAACGGCGCGCGGGAAAAAAACGAGCGGGTAAGCATGTTCAAAGCCTCCTTTGGGCGTAAAAAACAGGATATTCAGGCAAAGAGCCATTCAATAAGTACATATAGTTTACAATATTGCGCAATCGCCGTCAACCGCCAAACCGGGCAGCACGCGATTGAGAACGGGGAAAAAGATCAAACTTCGTGGGCGGTGTAGGCTAAATTGACAAAAAAGTGTTGAAAATCATGGAAAAATCGGTTACAATCAAAAGTACGAAGTCTTCAAGAGGGAAGGAGCTATCCTATGGAAAAATCAGAGAAAACGCGCGAAAACCGGCTGAAAATTCTGCTTGATGATCCGTATTTGGAAAGCTTTGAAGGGGATCTGTGCGAGCGCGTGCGGCGCTACAAAGCCAGGAAAAAACAGCTGCTTCAGCGCGGGCAGACGCTGTCCGATTTTGCCAGTGGGTATCTTTACTATGGTTTTCATAAAGAAAAAGGCGGATGGGTCTACCGGGAGTGGGCGCCGGGAGCGACGGCGATGCATCTGGTTGGCGATTTCAACAACTGGAACCGCGAAAGCCATCCGATGACGGCCATTGGCGATGGTAATTGGGAGATTCATATTCCCGGCGTGCGCACGCTCAAGCATCTGTCCAAGGTCAAGGTCTGCGTGACCAGCGAAAGAGGAACGGAGGACAGAATTCCGCTCTACGCGACCTATGTGACGCAGGACAAGACGACCAAGAGCTTCAACGCTACGATTTGGAATCCGCGCTCGAGCTTTGTCTGGACGGACGAAAAGTTCAGGCCGAAGAAAAACGTGCCGCCGCTGATTTATGAGGCGCACGTGGGCATGGCCACGGAAGAGGAACGGGTGGGCACGTATCTGGAGTTCATGCGCGATGTGTTGCCCCGCATCAAAAAAGACGGATACAATACCGTTCAGCTGATGGCCATTATGGAGCATCCTTACTACGCATCGTTTGGCTATCAGGTTTCGAACTTTTTTGCGGCCTCTTCCTGGTATGGAACGCCGGACGATTTGAAGGCGCTGATCAACGAGGCGCACAGGTTGGGCCTCTCTGTGCTGCTGGATATCGTTCATTCCCATGCGGTCAAAAACACGGTGGAAGGCATCAATGGATTTGACGGGCGTGATGATCAGTTCTTTAAGGCGGGGCCTGCGGGCGATCATCCCGCTTGGGGTTCCAAGGTGTTTGATTACGGGAAGACCGGCGTCATTCACTTCCTGCTCTCCAACGTCAAGTTCTGGATTGAGGAATATCACTTTGATGGATTCCGCTTCGACGGCGTGACCAGCATGCTCTATCTGGATCACGGCCTGGGGAGCAACTTTACGGATTACCGCCAGTATTTCTCGATGAATACCGACGTGGATGCGGTGACGTATTTGCAGCTGGCGACGGAATTGACGCATGAAATCAAGCGCGGCAGCATCTGCATTGCGGAAGAGATGAGCGGTATGCCGGGCATGTGCCGTCCGATTCGCGAGGGAGGCATCGGCTTTGATTACCGGCTCAGCATGGGCCTGCCGGATTTCTTCATCAAGACCATCAAGGAAAAGGAAGATGGCCACTGGGATATCGGCAAGATGTACTATGAGCTGATTTCCCGCCGCCCGGGCGAGAAGAATATCGCGTATGCCGAGTCGCACGATCAGGCGCTGGTGGGCGACAAGACCATCATGTTCCGCCTGGCCGACAAGGAAATGTACTGGGGCATGGACCGGGCAGATCCCAACATCATCGTCGAGCGCGCGGTAGCGCTGCATAAGATGATCCGTCTGGTGACTATTGGCGCTGGCGGTGAGGGATACCTCAATTTCATGGGCAATGAATTCGGTCATCCCGAATGGATCGATTTCCCGCGTGAGGGCAATGGTTGGAGCTTCAAGCATGCCCGCAGGCTCTGGTCGCTGGCGGACAACGGGTTCCTGCGCTATGAACTGCTTGGCAACTTTGACAAGGCCATGATCGAGCTGATCAAGAAATACCGCGTGCTGGAAGGCGGCATGCCGCGCTGCATGCGCCAGCACGAGGACGATCAGATTCTTGTCTTCGAAAAGATGGGATGCATTTTTGCGTTCAATTTCCATCCTACCAATTCCCAGACGGGATTGTTCATCAATGCGCCGGAATTGGGGGATTATCAGGTCATTCTTTCCAGCGACGACCGGGTTTTTGGCGGGTATGACCGCGTGGACAAGAGCGTGATCTATCATACCTGGGCGCATGATCCGCAGCTGGGCGACGGATTTAGCCTGTATCTGCCGGCGCGGTGCGCGGTGGTGCTTCGCAAAGTGGAAGCCAAGTGAACTGGCGCGAGCATCCCCCAGAATACTTCTCAATGACAGAATGCGATGAGGTGAAACGGGTTGCCTTCAACGGTATTGCTCCTGGGGGATTTGCTTGGCAAAGGGCGTGTTGCTGTCCGCGCGATGACCACCGTGCTGGAGGCGCGGGGCCATGAGGTGCTTTGCCTGCCGACTGCACTCATTTCTCATACGCTCAATCTTGGCCATGCGCAAGTGCTTGACACCACGGACTATCTGTTGCAGACGCTGCGCACGTGGGAGATGCTGCACGTCGATTACGATTTTCTGTGCATCGGCTACGTGACGGGGAGCGCACAGGCGCATGTTTTGGCACGGATTGCGGATAAAGCGCGTGCCAAGGGAAAGCCTGTGCTCGTCGATCCGATTTTGGGCGACGGAGGAAAAAAGTACAACGCCGTCACGGAGGATCAGGTCGAAGGCATGCGGGAGCTTTGCGAGCATGCAGACCTGATCACGCCCAATTTGACGGAGGCGGGCCTGCTGACGGGGTGTTCGGGGGACGTGGGCTCGCTCTGCAAGCTGCTTGGCGGGGGGAAGTCTGTGCTCATTACCGGATGCCCGGGAAACGACGAATCCCAGGGCGCTATCATTGGCTGGGACGCCCGCAGAAGTGCGCCGGTTGATGTCCGGTTTGCGCGCATTCCGGGGCATCATTTTGGCACTGGCGATATGTTCTCGGCGGTCCTGGTCGATGCGCTGCTGTCGGGGGCTGCGCTTGAGGAGGCCGCGCGGCGCGCTTCCATGGAAGTTGCAGACGCCATTCGCAGGAATGAAAACCGGGCATCCTGCCTGTAGAGAAACCGCCTACGGAATTAAATAAATGGACGCGCAGGGGGACTACCTTGCGCGTTTTTCTTGAAATCAGGGAAAGCACACCGCAGGGTACATCGGCCGTTGGCAGGCACGAGCCGGGCG
>CALVTV010000157.1 GCA_944363005.1 uncultured Clostridia bacterium
TAATGGCTTGCTTGGGCGACGAATGGGCATATGTGCGCGTGCAAGCGTACGGAGAGACGCTTTGGGGATTCATCCCGTTTGCAATGATCGGACACGGATGAGGAGGGGATCGATATGTTCAAAAGGATACTTGTCTTGCTTAGTGCGTTGATGCTGTTATGCACGGGGGCGTCAGCTGATCCGGAATGGCTTTGGAAATGTTCACCGCCCACGGAGGTGCGTGAACACATTGCCAGCCACTGGGGAGACTACGCGATTGAGGACTATGTGCTGATGGAAAACGCGCCGGATGGCAACGATTACGGCTTTGCGCTGCTCACCAGGGAGGAAAAACGCATGCTGTTGGGTTACCGGATGGAAGACGGCGAAATGCGCTACTGGCTGAGGACGGAGGCTGCGATGCCGCAGGGAGTGGGGATTTGCTGGATGAATCGCCAGTATGAGTATGAGGACGGAGAACTGTTCGAGGACGGCGGTAAATTGTATGAGGGGGAAGAAGATCTTGCCTTTTCCGTTCAGGTGATATTCGATACAGGAAAAGATGCCATGGTTGCATATCGCTGGCGCGACGGCGGTTTCAAACTGAGCGCATATAAGACGCGCGATTTAAAACTAAAAGCGCGAGTGGGCGAAGGTTTCATTGATTTTTATCCGATCCATGATTTTTTGCAGGTTCAGTCCACGCGTGTCTACGGTACCATGCAGACGGATCTGCGCTATGCCAGCTACAACACATGGCCGCAGAGCGTGGAGGAAGCGCGCGAGAAGCTGAGCGTCGCACCGGGCGGGCTGGTTGTGGGAACATTTGAGCCCAAGACGATCGAGTTTACCGGCGGACAAAAGTATCCTGTTTACAGCGGACCGGGAGAAACCTATGCGCGCAGCGGAAACGGAAAGGGCATGGTCAGCACGAACGGTTGGATTCAGGTGTTTGGAACATATGAGGGGTACGCCATGATCCAGTATGCCATCGATGCGCAGCGATTCAGGATTGGCTGGATTGACGCGCAAGCCCTGCCCTCAGGGGCCGATGTGCCGTCGCTGACCTTCGACAATACGCCGCAGTTGATTATGGAAGAGTGTGCTCTGACGGACGATCCAATTTCCAGTGAAACGGAGATACTGCGATTGGCGGCGGGTACACAGGTCATTTCCCTGGCAGATTTCGGAGAGCATTTTTACATCGAAATCGAATTGAACGGTGAAGTGATTTGGGGCTTTGTTCCAGCTGATGCCATTTCCAAAGGATAAAAAAGTTAAATATAATAAGCGCCTCTCTTTCAAGACTTGCGGTCTGTTTTTGAAAGAGGGGCGCAATTGCAAATAAACAGACCAAAGTATGCATCAAAACTTGAAATGAAAAACTCCACCGGCAATCCGGTGGAGTATGAATTACAGTTTAACCTGACCGGCAACCGCGGCAGCAGCGTCGGCCATCAGCGGATTTTCGACCGATTCGATATCGCCTGCGTCGCACAGTGCCGCCGCTTTGGGGTCAAAGGGCAACTGCGCCAAAACGGGCAGGCTCAGTTCGGCGGCTTCCTTCGCAATATGGGACTGACCGAACAGCTCGATGCGCTTTCCACAGTCCGGGCAGACCGCGTAGGCCATGTTTTCAATCAGGCCCAGCACCGGGATGTTCATCATGGAAGCCATGTTGACGGCTTTGCGCACGATCATACCGACCAGATCCTGCGGGGTCGAGACAACCACAACGCCATCGAGCGGAATGCTCTGGAATACGGTCAACGGCACGTCGCCGGTTCCCGGAGGCATGTCGATCACCATGACGTCGAGCTCGCCCCAGGAGACATCCTCAAAGAACTGCTTAACCGCGCCTGCAATGACCGGGCCGCGCCAAATGACCGGCGAGTCGTCGCTCTCCAGCAGCAGATTGATGCTCATGACCCGAATGCCGCCCGGCGTTTCGGCGGGGAAAATGTGCTCGCCATCGCCGTATGCCTTGTCGTGAATGCCGAACATCTTGGGAATGGAGGGACCTGTGATATCGGCATCCAATACGCCGACGCGATACCCCATGCGCGAGAGCATGACAGCCAACTCGCCGGAGACGAGGGATTTGCCGACGCCGCCCTTTCCGCTGACCACACCGATGACTTTGCGAACCTTCGGCGGTTCTTTAGCGGGTTCGGCGGGCTGCTCGGCACTATGATTGTGGCTGCAACCGGCGCACGCGGGCTTTGTGCCGCATTCGCTGGGTGCGCAGCCCTGCTTGAGTTCCTCGGACACGAAAATTACTCCTTTCGATCGCTGGGGATCTTTGCTATAATAGGATGAACGGAACACATCCTCATCATACAGTCACTATCATAGCATGATTTGAGAAAAAATCAAGGGTTTACGCCATTTGGCGGGAAAGGATGAACATGAAAAAATGGATGAGCATGGTGCTTGCGGCGGCGCTGATGATTGCGGGAACGACGGCACTGGCCCAAGAGTACGACGCGCAAATCATGGAAACGTGGCTTGACCGGTTTTGTCAGGCGCTTGCCACGCTGCTCATGAATGCGGACCCGTCAAAGACGGCGGATCCGGCGCGTCCGGG
>CALVTV010000158.1 GCA_944363005.1 uncultured Clostridia bacterium
TTCGTACAGTTTCCCGTACTCCAGTTCCTCAAGCTGGGCGTTTAGCAGACGGACGGGTGCGTTCTTCGGTATCATAATTTCTGAATTTAGTGTGAATACCAGTTGACCATTCCGCTCAAATACGGTAAACTGGTCTTGCTTATTCTGTGTCTTCACAAACTAAGAATATAGCAACGAGCGAGGTTTGGAAACCCTTTCGGGCTCCAAACCCCGCTCATTTTTATGGCCGCATTTTGCAACGGCCCCTTTCTCTTTTATGTTTGCGCTTGTCGCAAAGGTTTATCTCTCGCGGTTTGTACTGTACTTGCTCTGAATACAAACTTGCTGACCCAAACCATCCCGCAGTCCCTCTTGAAACTGCGTTTTCTTGACGGAAGGGGAAACGCCCAGGCCTTTTTTCGCTCCGCGCGGTTGAAACGGCCGGCTCAGATATTGCGCGCCGCAATATTGCCCGCCGCAATGGCCTCCGCAATGTTGAACGGCTTGTTGCAGTCGCCAACCGCCACGGTTTCCACGCCCTCGAGCGCATCGGCCAGTGCGGTGTTGGGCAGCATGTCGCGGGCATCAATGACGGTATCCGCCTTGACCGTCATGTCCACGCCCGTCTCGCCGCTGAACGTCACGCTTCCGTCGTTCACGGAGAGCACCTTCGCGTGCTGCCAGACGCGCGTTCCGCGGGCATAGATCATCGGGTTGGTAAACGTGCGCACCCAGCTGGACTGTCCCTTGCCCAGGTTGTCCGCCGCGTCCTCGGTGATGATGGTCACGTGCTTGCCCTGCGCCTGCAGGTACTGAACGGCATCCACGGCCTGCGCGTTGGAGCCGATGACCACGATCTCGTTGCCTTCCACGCCGCGCGCCAGATCGTCGATGGACATCACGTGGGTACCCGCGGTGGAAGCAAACTCGATGGCCGGGCGCACGCCGCCCACAGCGAGGATGACCGCATCCGGCGCGGCAGCCTTGACATACTCGGCGTCCGCCGCCTGTCCGGTGACGACTTCCACGCCGTTGAGCTCAAGCTGCTTCTTGAGATAGGTGTTCAGGTTCGCCAGGTTTTCGTGCGGCCCCTTGATCGCGTTGGCAAACAGGAGCAAACCGCCCAGGTAGCCGTTCTTCTCCACCAGCGTGACCTTGTGGCCGCGCTTGGCCGCGACGGCCGCCGCCTCCATGCCGGCAGGACCGCCGCCGATGACCATGATGTTCTTTACGGTTTCAGCCGGCAGCACGCCGCGGCCCTCCGGCATCACATCCGGATGATAGGCGCGCATGTGCGTGGCGTTCACGCGGCAATGCTCGTAGAAATTGCCCTTCCGTCGTAACATGTACGAGCGCTCCGAAGGCATTTCTCAAGTCGCCAAGGCACTCAAAGACGCCATCATCGCCTTCCGAAACGAACATCAGCGCCAAGCACGGGTCATCCCCGAGCCCCGCTGATCCGGTTCTCATCGCTTGATCCGCCTAGAATATGACTGTTTTTTATCAATCACAATTGACAGATTCGTTCCAAATTTGTACAATACAAGTGATAAGTGTTGCCACAATCGGCAAATTGTTATCGAAAAACTTATAAAAAGGAGGATTATCCATGAGGATATCCAAAGTCTTCTTGAGCATGCTGCTTGTCCTGGCGCTGCTGGTTGGCATGGTTCCGGCGATGGCCGAAGCGGCGCTGACCGACGGCACCTACACCGGAACCGGCAAAGGCATGCATTCCAACATCGCCGTCACCGTTACGGTGAAGGACGGCGCGATTGCCTCCGTCACGGTGGACAGCCATGACGAAACGCCGGGCGTATCGGACCCTGCCATCGAGCAGATTCCCGCGGCCATCGTCGCTGCCGGAAGCACGGCGGTGGATGCCGTTGCCGGCGCAACGCTGACCTCGAACGGCATCATCGAAGCGGTCAACAACGCCCTGAGTGGAACCACCGAAGAGGCCGTTACCGAGCTGACCATTGAGCCCGATATGATCGTCGTGGGTTCCGGCATGGCTGGTCTGGTTGCGACGGCGCGCGGCGTGGAGCTTGGGTTGAACGTGTTGGTGCTTGAGCAGAGCGTGCGCACGGGCGGCTGCATCCACTATGCGGGCGGTACCGTCAGCGGCGCAGGCTTCAAAATCCAGAAGGAAAACGGCGTGGAGGACACGCCTGAAGCGTTCTACGCCGACATCGTGGCCCTCGGCGGCGAAGGCGAATTCAACGAGGCGCTGGCCAAGCGCCACACGGAGCGCGCCGGTTCGGCCATTGACTGGCTGGACGAGGACCTGGGCGTGGACTTCGGCGACCGTTCTCTGGTCGGCGGCGCTTACACCGCCATGCAGACCCTGCGCGTGACCCGCGCGTTGGGCTCCTATTCGATGGGCGCGGCCAACGCCTATCTCGATCCCCTCAACGAGCGCCTGGATCAGGCCATTGCCGACGGCAAGGCCCAGATTATGTTCAACACCAAGGTCACCGAGCTGTTGGTGGAAGACGACCACGTCGTCGGCGTGAAGGCGGGCGACCTGGAATTCCGCGCTCCCTCCGTGGTGCTGGCCACCGGCGGCTATTCCTACAACGAGGATCTGCTGAAGATGGCGGGGTTTGAGAACGTGATCTCCTGCGCGCCCAGCACGTCCAACGGCTCCGGCTTCCTGCTGGCGCAGGCGGTTGGCGGCGTCTTTGACAACATGGACGAAATCGTCAACTACTACGGCGGCGGCATCCCCACCAACGGCTTTGACATGTACTATCAGGTCAACAACAGCTATCCCGGCATGATCTACGTCAACGCCCACGGCGATCGCGTGGGCGCCGAGGAAAGCGCCACCAGCGCCATGTGGTATGGCCAGGAGGAAAGCAAGCTGTACGCTGTGATCTCCGGCAACATGATCGATGAGGAGCAGTCCTTCATCAAGCACCCGATGATGAATTCTGCCGTGCTGGAAAACAACGGCTGGGACAAGCTGGAGGAGCTGGCTGCCGAGGGCAACTGTGTCTAC
>CALVTV010000159.1 GCA_944363005.1 uncultured Clostridia bacterium
CGTTTATGCGCGCATATCACAGGCCTGCCGTTCTGGGACGGCTCTTGGGCAGAGGCAGGAATAATCAAGTAGATTTTTTTAGGGGCTTGCAATGGCAAGCGCAACAGCGTATTGAAGAAGGCGTCAAGGGGAGACTTCCCGCTGTTGCATTTGACAATTTAAGCGCTATTTGTTGCCAGGAGTGTCGGGCATAGACGGAAGATCACAGCGCTCACCGGCCAGTAAAACCACTACCTACAGGATCTTAGCAGACGAGATAAATCACATTTTTGAATGGAGAAATTGTTCATAAAACGTTCTTATTTCATTCAAATGAACATGACATTTCCTGTGCTATAATTATAACAACGTCGTGCAGCGATATGCGTAAGTCCAGACGAATCGGCCGCAGGCTGGACTTACGCTGCGGCAAATGCAGGAGGTTTTTTTCATGAAACAGCTTTTGTCGGCATTGCTCACGCTCTGTCTGCTTATCTCCGCGCTTCCGCTTGCGTTAGCGCAGGAAGAAACCGCGCTTACCATAGACATGACCAAATGGCAGTACAATGCCGATGACGGCGTTTACTGGCAGGTAGGCATCGCCTACTGCGCCAGTCCCGCCGATCTGACGTATGAGACGCTGGGTATCTTCGTACCCCAAGCGTACATGGACGGCGTGGACAACGGCGACGGCACCTATACGTGCACCGTCCATTCCACGGGCGAGCAGAATGGCTACACGGCCGCGACCGCGCCCATCGTCATGCCTGTTGAGACGGCAGGCTATGCGGCGATGGCCGCGCCGACCGGATATGTGAGCAGCGTGGCCAGCTATACGGACGCTGGCTTTGTCTATCTGTATGCCGGATGCCGGGGCCGCGACGCGGGCGCCCCTGCGGGCGTCACGGACCTGGAGGCGGCCATCCGCTTCTATCGCAGCGTGGCGGAACTGCTGCCCGGCGACACCGAGCGCATCTTCACCTTCGGCATGAGCGGCGGCGGCGCGCAGAGCGCGTTGATGGGCGCGACCGGCGACAGCGAGCTCTATACCCCGTATTTGGAGGCCATCGGCGCGGTGGAGGGTTACAGCGACGCCGTCTATGGCGCCATGTGCTGGTGCCCGATCACCAATCTGGACACCGCCGACGCCGCGTATGAATGGAACATGGGCGTCGCCCGCGACGGGCTGGATGAGGAGATGCAGGCGCTGTCCGACGCGCTGGCGGCATCGTATGTGGACACGATCAATACGCTGGCGCTTACCGATGCGGAGGGCAACGTGCTCACGCTGGACGGCAGCGCGCTGGGCGTGCAGGATACCGGCAGCTATGTGGATGCGTTGACCGCGCTGGTGCAGCGTTCACTCAACCATTTCCTGGAGGACACGACCTTCCCGTACACCGCCTCGGCCTCCGGCGGGATGACCCGTGGCGGTATGGGCGGCATGGACCGCATGGGCGGTGGACACATGAACGGCGATGACCTTCCGGACGATGCGCGGCCCGCGGACCTGCCCGACGCTGCGCATGACGGAATGCCTGGCGACGGGACGACCGATCCGGCGCAGCCCGGTGAAGACGGCTAGCTTACCGATGCGGACTGGGCCAACGGCCGGGTGGACGACGGTATACAGCGCAACCAGAGCGTTGCCTCGACCGAGGCGGCAACCTATGAGACCGCGGAGGACTACATCGCCGCGCTCAACGGCGATTCCCCTTGGATCGAATACGACGCCGAAACCAATACGGCGACCATCACCAGCCTTGCGGGTTTCGTCAAGGCGTGCAAGCAGCCCTCCCAGAACGTCGGCGCGTTTGATGACCTGGAGGAAACGCAGGGCGAAAACCAGCTCTTCGGCTATGATGGAGAGAGCGCACATTTTGACAGCACGATGGCGCAGTTGCTGGCGGGCACCGAATACGAGGCGGCGTACCTGGAGGACCTCGCCCGGGTTGATGCGATGGGCAACACCGTGGATGTGCGCGTGAATATGTACAATCCCATGTACTATCTCTGCGCCTCCTATGCGGGCTATCAGACGGCCAACGTCGCCTCCGTGTGGCGCATCCGCACCGGCATCAACCAGGGAGATACGTCCCTGACCACGGAGATGAACCTGGCGCTGGCGCTGGACATGTACGGCGCGGACGTGGACTTTGAAACCGTCTGGGCGCAAGGCCACACGCAGGCGGAGCGCGCCGGCACGTCCACTGAAAACTTCATCGCATGGGTACAGACATGTACGAAGTAACAGAGAAAAATTTTGAAAAGCAGAGAAAAATTTTGAAAAGCCCCTTTGACAGGCCTGACAAAATTGCGTATAATCAAACTACAGCGTGTAGCGCACCGCAGAAATCCAGCTGCAGGGACGTTACGCGCTTTTCTGCGGCGGTCTGCCTTGGCGGCCGCTAAAGAACGCTATGTCAAAATCGTGTAGCAGCAATGCGTAAGTCCGGATTTGGACTTGCGCATTTTGTTTTACAGGAAGGAAAGGTGATTCTGATGGATACCGCAAACCAGTTTCTGGGGACCGAGCGCGTCGGAAAGCTGATGGGCAAATACGCCGTTCCCTGCGTGATCTCCCTGTTGGTAGGCGCGCTGTACAATATCGTCGATCAGATTTTCATCGCCAACGCGAGCTATCTGGGTTCCTACGGCAACGCCGCCAATACCGTCGTGTTTCCGCTGACGGTGGTGGCGCTGGCGATTGCCGTGCTCGTGGGCGACGGCTGCTGCGCCTTCGTTAGCATATGCCTTGGCAGAAAGGAGCTACAAAAGGCGAGGCGCAGCGTCGGCAACGCCGTTATCCTTGCGGTAGCCGCGAGCCTTGCGCTGACTGCCGTCTATCTGATCTTTGCCGACGCTATCATCGCGATGTTCGGCGGGACGGTCAATGCGGATACCTTCTGCTACGCGCAGGAGTATTTCTTCTATATTTCACTGGGTATCCCTTTCTACATGTTCGGGCAGGCGATGAACCCGATCATCCGTGCGGATGGGAACCCCAGATTTGCCATGACTGCCACGCTGCTTGGCGCAGTCATTAACCTCATCCTTGATCCCGTTTTTATCTTCGTCTGTCAATGGGGCATGATGGGCGCGGCGGTCGCTACGGTCATCGGGCAAATCGCCACGGCCGTTCTCTCCGGATGGTATCTCCTGCATATGCGCATCATCAGGCCCGGGCGCGGCGACTTTGCGCTGCAGGGCAAGCTCTGCGGGGGGATGCTGACGCTGGGCATCACCAGTTTCCTCTCGCAGATCAGCCTGGTCGCGGCCATGGCGGCCATCAACAACATGCTGCGCCAGTACGGTGCGCTTGATCTCATCTTTGGGCAGGAAGCCTATGCGCAGATCCCTATGGCGGTGGTGGGCATCGTCATGAAGTTCTTCCAGATCGTGATCTCCATCGTCGTGGGCATGGCCGCCGGATGCATCCCAATCGTTGGCTTCAATATGGGCGCGG
>CALVTV010000160.1 GCA_944363005.1 uncultured Clostridia bacterium
CCCTCTGCCCCCAGCGCCTGCGCGCCGCCCCGCGTCGCCGCGGCGACGATCTGCGCCGCCGGAAACAGACTGCGATCGTGATTGACCGTCTTGTGGCAGACCGCAAACAGGCGCATCTGATCGAACAGGCTCCGCGTGTTGCCCGAGGAGGGGCCGTCCGTGCCCAGGCCATAGGAAACGCCCGCGCGCGCCAATGCTGCGATGGGCGCGACGCCCTTGCCCGCTTTTGTGTTGCTTCCGATGCAGTGCGCCACACGCGCACCGCTCTGCGCAAAGAGCTGCACATCCGCATCCGTCAGGTGGATGCAGTGCGCCGCGAGCATGTGACGGTCCAGCGCGCCGATCTCTTGCAGATAAGCGGTCGGCGACGTGCCCCGTTCGGCAAAGAAGTCCATCTCGTAGTCCATCTCGCTGGCGTGCAGCGTCATCAGCGTATTGTAACGGCAAGCCAGTTCGTGCGCCCGGCGCAGCGACGCTTCGTCGCAGGTGGTCGTGCCGTGCGGCGCCAGAATCGGCCGCACCAGGTCCTCGTTGCGGTACGTTTCCAGCATCTGCTCCGCAAGCGCAAATCCCCCATAGGGAGCGGCGCTGTCGCAGGTCGGCTGCCCGATGATGGTCTCGCCCAGATAACCGCGAATCCCCATCTGAAGGCACGCCCGCGCGACCTCGTCTTCAAAATAATACATGTCCACGAACGTGGTGATCCCCGAGAGCAGCATCTCCGCAATGCCGTAAAGCGCGCCGGCAAAGACCAGTTCCCGCGTCATTGCCTCGTTTTCCAGCGGAAAGAGGAAGCGGCGCAGCCGGTCAGGGCAATCGTCGCCCATCGAGCGGAAGGGCACCATGGAGGCATGCGCGTGCAGGTTGACAAAACCCGGGAAGAGAATGCCGCCCTTCACGTCCACGCGCGCATCGCATTTCCCCGCGTACTCGCCCTCGCCCAGCGCGGCAAGTGTGTTCCCGTCCGTGAGCAGCCAGCCGTCCCGGTAGACGCGCATCTGCTCGTCCATCGTCAGAATCCAGGCGTGTTCGTAGAGCGTTTTCATGCATTCTCCTTTCCCAACGCGTCCAGCGCAATCGCGCAGAACACCATGACGCTGCGGCTGAGCACCGTCTCGTCAAAGTCAAAGCGCACCGTGTGCTGTGCGCCGGCCATCGGCGTCATCATGCGCATGTAGGTTGCCTGGCCGCCATGCGCCTGCACGCGGTTCATCATCAGCGAGATGTCCTCGCTGCCCCAGTTCTGCGCGTCCTCGATGCTGCTGACCGTCATCTGCGGCAGGTCGCGGCGCACGATGTCCGCAATGTGCGCAAGCAGTTCATGGTCGCTGTGCTGGCCTTCCGCTTCGCCCATCTTCACCATCTCGCAGGTGCAGCCCTGCATGTGCGCCGCGCCTTCGCACGCCGCCACGGCCATCTGCGCCATGTATTGGTTGATCTCCGTCGTCTCGCCGCGCACCTCCACCTGCATGACCGCCGTGTCCGGAATCACGTTGCGCCCGGTGCCCGCATGCAGCGTGCCGACGTTGACGCGGCTCTGTCCGCCGCTGTGGCGCGGAATGGCGTACAGCGCCAGCACGGCACTGGCCGCAGCCACCAGCGCGTTGTTTCCCTTTTCAGGATAGCCGCCCGCGTGCGCGGCCAATCCATGGAAGGTCACGTCATACTTGGTCGTCGCCAGCGAACCCCATGTGCCGGGCGTCACGTCGCCGTCATCCGGGCCGCCCGTGGGCGCGATGTGCGAGCCAACAAATACGTCGACATCGTCCAGATGGCCCGCGGCCACCATCGCCCGCGCCCCGCGCGCGCCTTCCTCGCCCGGCTGAAAGAGCAGCTTGACCGTGCCGTGCAGCTGCTCGCGCATGTCCATGAGCACTTTGGCCACGCCCAGGCCGATTGCCGCGTGGCCGTCGTGGCAACAGGCGTGCATGCAGCCCTCGTTCACGCTGGCAAAGCCCTCGCGCGTGGGCCGGTGCTCCGCGTCCGGGCACTCCGTCATGCCCAGCGCATCGATGTCAAAGCGCAGGCCGAGCGTCGGCCCCTCACCGCAGCGCAAAATGCCGATCACACCGGTGAATCCCTCGCACATGTCCGGCGTCAAAAACGCCGCCGGAGCTCCCTGCTCCAGCACCTGCTGCGCATGCTTATGCAGCACGGCCTCCTCCGGCAACCCCATCCGCGCATCCTCCCGGCAGACGGCCCGCCCAGTGAGCACCTCATACCCCATTTGTGTCAGTTCCCTGGCGATGATCGCCGATGTGCGCATCTCCAGCCATCCCGTCTCCGGATAATGATGAAAGTCCCGGCGCCACGCCGTCAGTTGCGGCTGCAACGCCTCGGCCCGTTCTATGATTTCGCGCATGCTCTCTTCCTCCGCATTCGGGCGCAAGCGCCCGCTATTTTCAGATTGAATATAGCATAATTGACGGATTCCTTCAAGAGGGGTATACTGAAAGTGCCCGGCTGCCGGGCAGACTTTGCCAGAGAGGAAAACGACATGAAAAACGCGCTCGTCATCGGCTCCACCTGCGTGGACGTCATCATTCGCATCGATCACCTGCCCAAAACGGAGGAAAACCTGCATCCGCAGTCCCAGCGCTTCGCCGTCGGCGGCTGCGCCTACAACGCCGCCAACATTCTCATCCGCACCGGCGCGCCCACCACGTTCGTCACGCCTGTCGGGGGACGCGGCGTGTTCGGCGACTTTACCCGCAAAGCACTCGTGGCGCTTGGGGTGCAGGATTTTGTGGACCTGCCCGACGCCGAAAACGGCTGCTGCTACTGCTTTGTGGAAAACAGCGGCGAGCGCACGTTCATGTCCATTCACGGCGCAGAATACACGTTTGACCCCGCCTGGATGGCGCCGTATGCCGGCAAGCGCTTCGATTACGGCTATGTCTGTGGGCTTGAAATTGAGGAATCCACGGGAGACGCGCTGATCGATTACCTGGAAACCGCGCCCATCGGCACGCTCATCTACGCGCCCGGTCCGCGCGGCGCGCGCATTCCCCGCGAGCGGACAGAGCGCCTGCTCGCGCTCAACCCCATTCTTCATTTAAATGAAGGAGAAGCCCTCGCCCTCAGCGGAGAATCCACGCTGGAGGCAGCGATGCGCACGCTCTTTGCGCAAACGCAGAAGGCGGTCATCGTCACGCTTGGCGCACGCGGCGTCTGCTGGCTGGATGACAGCGGACTGCAAAATGTGCCCGCCGTGCCCTGTGCGCAGATTGCGGACACCATCGGCGCAGGCGACGCGCACATCGGCGCTGTGCTCAGCGGCCTTTGCTACGGCCTGACGATGCGCGAATCCCTTGAAATGGCCAATCGCGTTTCCTCGGCAGTGGTGGGCACCAGCGGCGCCACCCTTTCGGACGACGCACTCGCACGCGCGACGGAAAATCTTTCCAGCTTGCCGCGCGCATAAGCACCCGATGACGCGGGCATGCTTTTGAACGTGGAGCTGCGGCAACAGAGCCGCAAGCCGGGCGCTCGGGCACTCCCGAGCCGTCCTTCCACCGACAGAGAATCCGCCGTCGTCATGACCGCGCATTCACGCCGGAGAGAAGGACACCCGCGCGTGAATGCGCGATGCACGCTCGCCAACGCGAACGCCGCTCCCGCAACACCTCCACAGATACGGGGAGAGACGAGGCCGTCTCTCCCTGCTTTTTTTGCGCCGAATCGTGCGCAATTTGACGCACGCCCGTATACAAGATGAACGTTTTTCATTCATCACGTGAAAATCATTGACAAATTTGGCTTTGGGTGTACAATAGGTAACACGCACCATTTCGGATCAAAAAACGGAGGAAAAAACCATGAAGAAACTGACGATGTTGCTTGTCTTCGCGCTGGCCCTGTGCCTCTTTACGATGGCTTCGGCCGAAACCGTGCTCCAGCTGGGCACGACCGTCAACGAGCAGGACTCCTTCCAGGTCGCGGCAGAGAAGTTTGCGGAGCTGGTTGCTGAGCGCACCAACGGCGAATACAAGATTGAGATTTATCCCAACGGTACCCTGGGCGACGAGAGCACCATGCTCGACTCGATGACCATGGGCATGCTTGACATGGGCATCATCACCAGCGGCCCGTTCGTCAACTTCTCGGAGATGATGGGCGTGCTGGACATGCCGTTCCTCTTTGCCAACAACGAAGAAGCTTATGAAATTCTCGACGGCGAAATCGGCAAGGAATTGCTCGCCACGCTGGAAGACGCCGGCCTCAAGGGCCTGGCCTACGCCGAGCGCGGCTTCCGCAACGTGACCAACTCCGTGCGCCCCGTGACCTGCGCCGAGGACCTCAAGGGCCTGAAGCTGCGCGTGATGGAGAACGAGGTTTACACCGCGACATTCAAGGCGCTGGGCGTCAACGCCGTGCCGATGGCCTGGGCTGAGGCGCTCACCGCCATGCAGCAGGGCACCATCGAGGGCGAAGAGAACCCCATCAACGTCATCTACTCCTACGGCCTGTGGGACTACAGCCAGAAGTACGTGACGCTCGACCGCCACAGCTACTCCACCGCCATCATTACCATGAGCCTGGACGTCTTTAACAGCCTGGATGAAGCCACGCAGGAGATCTTCGTGCAGGCTGCGCAGGAAGCCGCCGAGTACGAGCGCGCCTGGGTGGCCGAGCAGGAGGCCGATCAGCTGGAGACCATCAAGAGCCACGGCGTTGAGGTCGTTGAAAATCCGGATGTGGAATCCTTCCGCGCCGCCGTGCAGCCGGGCTATGACCCCTATCCGCAATACGCCGACTACATCGCCCGCATTCAGGCTCAGCTGGCCGAGTAAGAAACGTGACCAAGCGGCGCTCCTGACGTGGGGCGCCGCCTTTTTAATCGGAGGAAGCTTATGGTACTCAAGAAGATTCTTGACCCGGTCAGCGACGCGCTGGACAAGGTTTGCAGCGTGCTGATCGTGATCATGCTGGGGCTGATGGTCGTTATCACCTCCGCCCAGATCATTTGCCGTACGTGGTTTACGGCGCTGTCCTGGTCCGACGAAGTGACCCGTTATCTGCTCATCTGGTCCACGTTTCTGGGCGCAAGCTGCGTCTATCGCCACAGCGGCCACATCTCCGTGACGCTCATTCAGGACAAGCTGCCCGGTTCGCTGGCCAAGTTGCTTCGCCTGGCTGTGCATGTAGTCTGTCTGGTTCTCTTCGCGGTGCTGCTCTATTACAGCTGCCAGTACTGCGTCAAGCTCACCAAAACGGCCACCGCATTGCCCATTAAGATGAAGTACATCTACCTGTGCATCCCCATCAGCATGGGCGTCATGATGATCCACGCGCTGGTGATGCTATTGGATGAGCTCGTCACA
>CALVTV010000161.1 GCA_944363005.1 uncultured Clostridia bacterium
ACGCCCAGTGCGCCCAGGCCCACAATTCCGACCGATTCCATCAGGCTTCCTCCTCCTGCAAACCGCGCAACAGCGCAATCTCCCGGGCATATCCCGGCAACTCGTTGGGCGTTTCCAGATAAAACGGCAGATGGCGCAGCTTTGGATGGCGGATGATCCGCGCGATCGCCTCCAGTCCGATGCAGCCTTCGCCGATCTTCTCGTGGCGGTCCTTGTGGCTGCCCATCGGGTTCTTGCTGTCGTTGAGGTGAATCGCGCGCAGCCTCTGCAATCCGAGCACCCGGTCAAATTCCTCAAGCACGCCGTCGAGATCTTCGACGATGTCGTATCCGGCGTCATACACGTGGCACGTATCCAGGCAAATGCCAAGCCGGTCGCCCGTCTTTGTGGTGTCCAAAATCGCCCGAAGCTCCTCAAAACGGCTTCCCACCTCGCTGCCCTTTCCCGCCATGGTCTCAAGCAGCACGGTCGTCGTCACCTCCGGCGTGTACACCGCATCGAGCATCTGCGCAATCAACCGCACGCCGGTTTCCACCCCTTGTTTGACATGGCTGCCGGGGTGAAAGTTGAGCATCGCGCCGGGAATGTGCGAAAGCCGCTGCAAGTCCTCCTCCATGGTCCGCACGGCAAAGTTGCGGATCTTCTCGTCCGCCGCGCAGGCGTTGAGCGTATACGGCGCATGGGCCAAGATCGGCGCAAAGTGGTGTTCCTCCATCAGCGCGACGAGCGAAGCCGCATCCTGCGCGTCAAACGGTTTGACGTTGCCGCCGCGGGGATTGCGCGTAAAGAACTGAAATGTATCCGCGCCAAGGGCCAGCGCCTGCTTGCCCATGGCCAAATATCCCTGAGAACAGGAAAGATGACAACCGATGTGTAGCATAGATTCTCCTCATGTCTTGTGCCGTGCGCGCGCCGCGTTCCAGGCGCGCTGCAAAGCGCGGGCAATCGGGCGCTCAAAGCCATAGGTCAGCAACGCGCTGACAGCGATGGCGCCCAAAAAACACAGCGCCGTGAACGCGACCTGCCAGGGGTGATCGCCCGCGTAATTGGGGTTTTCAAATTCGCTGGGAATGATTCTCGCCTGCAAAAACCAGACGGCCAGCGTCTGATGCCAGATATAGAATTGCAAGGAGATGGCGGAGATGAACCGCGTGAGCGGATTGGCAAGCAGCCGCCGAAGCACAAGCCCCGACTGCGCGCTGGTGACCACGAGCGCGCCGCAGAGCAGCCCCATCACAGGCCGCCGGGCCATCTGCCCCAATTGGATGCCATTGGTGCCCGTGCTGGCCGACTGCCCCTTGCAGACCTCCCACAGCTGCATGACCAGCACAAGCGTGAGAACTGTGCACAGCAGGCGCGAAACCACGCCGGGCTTGCAGCGCGACAACCGCACATGGATCAGCGCGGCGGCCATGCCGCAGGCATAGACATCCAGATAGGCGGGGAGCTGATTGAAATACATGGACGTATCCATCACATTGCCCTGCACCCAAGTGCGGAAGGCAAAGGCCAGCGCACACATACCCGCAAACGTCAGCACCGGCCTGCGCGTAAAGGCGCGAGCAAGCAGCGGAAAGAGCAGATAAAACTGCATCTCAATGGCGAGCGTCCAGAGCGAACCGCCCAAATGGGTATTGTAATACGCGCCGTAGAAGAACGTATGGGTATACGTCAGATGGGAAAAGAGATCCAGCCGCAAATGCGCGGCGGAGCCATACGCCCCCGTCACGCAGGCCAACACAAACATGATGCCCACGCACAGCAAGTACGACGGATGAATGCGCATCAACCGCCGCGCGTAAAAGTCGAGCGTATCCGGCCTCGCGCCTCCATCTAGGCGAAGGCGCGCCCACGGCAGATACAGGCAAAAGCCGCTGATGAGGATCAGCGCATCCACGAAGATGTAGCCCGAGCGCACCAGCGGATCGAAACTGATGTAATGGCCAAAGATTGTCAGTTCCGGATAGAGCCACGACTGTTGCCAGATGTGAAACCAGCCGATGATCAGCACCGCAATTGCCCGCAAGCCGTCGCATGTGTCGACATAGCGGTCGGACGCCGCTGTGCGGGCATCCTGTACCCATCGCCTCCAAGGGGTCATCTGCATCGCTTCCACCTCACTGGATAATCACGTCCAGGCCATCGTCCTGCGCGCCCGCATCGCCCACGAGCTTGACCACCACCTCGTGCGGCAGGCAGACGATCGTCTTGGCGGAATTGCGCACCTTGCCCTGTCGGATGCATAACCCATCGCGGCAATTGGCCGACTTCATGTAAACCGCTCCATCTTCCACGCAGATGATGTTCTCTGCGCCATCTTCCTGCGGAATCTCATATTCCGCGTCCATATACAGCGGACGGCGCAACACCTCCTTGCCGCCAACCGTCACCACCACCGTAGTGACATCCGCCGACGGCGCCGCCATGGAAACCAGGTACAGACCCAATGCGGCCAGCAGGACAATTCCAATGATCAAAACGTCCTTGCGGCCCTTTATGCGTTCTATCATGCTTCGTCTCCGGTCTCAGCGTCCGCATCCTCGCCCGCGGGCTTGGAATCCGGCTCGCCCAAATAAGTCAGACGGATGTCCTGATCCGTCTCATATTCATGCAAGGTCAATGTGTCATTGCGCAGCGAAACCACGTTGTACGTGCCCTTTGTTGGGTAAGGCTCCGCCCCGACAAACAGCTGATAATTCTTTCCGCCGTAATACATCTCCGTGCCGCCGATGCTGCACGTGCCGTCGCGCCGGAAAATGTACTCCTTGCCGTTTCGGTCCTTCCAGCGGCCCACAACCTGATACACATAGGCATCAAGGCGACTTTGCGCCGCTTCCTCATTCTCGATGCGCTCGAGCACAGGGAGCGCTTCAAACGGCTTGTTTTGGGCCAAGAGCTCGTCCGCGCGCGCAATGCACGCCTCCACATACATCTGCCGCACGTCAGCATACCGCTCCGGCAGTTCGGCGTCCCAAACATCTTCCAGCCCTTCAATCACGCTTTGATAATCGCCCAAATCCATATCCAGCAGCGCCGTCTGATAGGGTTGTTTGAGCCAGCTGTCCTCATTTTGCGTCACGCGCTGTTTGGCATCCTCATAGCTGCCCAACGCCGCAAAGGCGCGGGCGGCAGCCGCATAGTCCCCCGCCTGCTCGAGCTTGGCGGCCGCCTCGTAACGCGAGCGCATCGCGCGATCTTCCGCATTGAGGTATGCACCGCACGCCTCGTACTGCACAGCTGCCTCGTCAAACTCGCCCGCATCAAAGAGCTGACCGGCATAGGCATAGCGGCTGCGCTTGACCTGCGCGTCCGCATCGGAATACTCACCCAGCGATTCAAACAACTCCATGGCCGACTCGTAGCGGCCATCCGCATACCGCTGCAACGCCAACGCATACCGGCATTCCAGCGCCTTTTCCGGCGCATCTTCATAGTCACCGAGCGCCTCAAAACGGCTCATCGCGGACTCAGGCGAGCGCTCCATCTCCGAAACCGCCAGCTCATACGTGAGCGCGTTGGCCCGTTCCATGGCATCTTCATAGTCGCCGAGCGTCGCGTATTGGAGCGCCGCCTCTTCGATTCGGCCTGCTTCTTCCAGCTGCTGCGCATAAGCGTACGTCGCTTCATTGAGCGCCTGCGCCACTTCTCCCTCGCGTTCGAGCTTCTCCAGCCAGGTAATCGCATCCTGATAGCGTTGCTCGTTCAAGGCCGCAGACCCCAGCGTAAACACGGCATCCGCGAAGCGCTCGGCCGCATCCTCATAGTCCTCGGCCAGCTCCAGTTGCTCCGCCGCTGCCTGCAAATCGCCTTCGCCAAGCGCACGCATGCCTGCTTCATAGCGGCACGCTTTCGCGCGCGTCTCTGCCTCTTCATAGACGCCAAGGCTTTCAAAGGCCTCCGCCGCTTCGACGTACTCGCCCGCTTCCTGGGCTTCCAGCGCAATCGCATAGCGGCATTGGCGCATGAGCGCCAGCGCATCGGACACGTCGGGCACAAGCAGCAGCTGCTCGCTGGCCTCCTGATACGCGCCTTCCCGCATCAGCTGCCGGCCATAGCTGTAGATACATTCATTGCGCAACGTCTGCGCATCGCCGTAATCGCCCAATTCCTCAAAGGTCGCAATCGCTTTGGGATACTCAAGCTGTTTCATGGCGGTCGTGCCGATTTCATACAGCAGCGCGCGATACATCTCCTGAGCCTCTTCGCTCTGAGGCAATTGCGCCAGCAGCGTTTTGGCCGTATCCGTATCGCCCTGATCCCAAACCAGCTGTGCGTGCGCCATCACGGCCTCTTCGTAAAGGCGGTCCGCTTCCGGCGTCTGTACCGCCTGCGCGCGGGTTGCGGCGCTGGTGAGCGACTCTTCGGTATTCACCGCGATCAGGCCTTCGATGATGACCAGTTCCGCCTGCTGGGCGCGCGCATGCGCGTCGCCGAAGTTCGGCCAATAGGTATCCACCCACAAAAACAGCTCGCGCGCATCGGCCGCCTGTCCGTCATCAAGCTTCTTCTGCGCAAAGGCGTTGACTCCAAAGGGCACGCCCCAACGCAGCGCAGCCAGGATCACCGCCAACAGGGCCAGCAATGCAATGACACCTTTGAGCCGCTTATGCCGCTTGCGCTGTTTCTTCTGGACGCGGTTCATTTCCTGAACGGTCTGCTCGCTGCTCTTGCGCAGGTTTTCACGGGTTTGCTCCTCGAGCGTGCGCTCCTTGCGTCCCACCGTCGAGTCGATTGCCAAGAAGGAATACTTCTCGAGCACATCGGCGCGCTCGCGCTGACAGCGCAGGCAGCGATCATCGCTTGTTCGGTTCGCGCGGCCGCATACGCACATCCACACGATGTCGTCCTCGCGCGCATATCCCGCCGCATCCGGTCCCGCTACGGCGCGCAACCTGTCGAGCTCACGGCCCTCCGGAAGCTGGTTGGGCGTATATTCGCGCACGTTGCGTTCCTCGCGCCGCCAGACCACGCCGTCCTTGAACCATACTTTTTCCACCGTCGCTTCGACGCGCTGCGTGGCTTCCACATGCTCCGGCATGAACAGGCCCGTAAAGTGGCCGCGCGGCTGGCCATCCGCCGTGGCGCGCACAAGCCGTCCGCCCAGCCGCGCATCGCTCGCATCAAAGCAGATGATATTCATTTGAATGCTCGCCGTTTCTCTCTCGCTCAGATTGAAAAACTCGATCTCACAGACAAGCTGCCCCTCTTGTTGCGGCTGTTCGTCTTTGCCCGGCTGCGCATCTTCCGGCGCTTCCCGCCGGATGCTGACGCGCACCACCTCAACTGGGCATGTCAAATCGCTCTTCATATCGTTCCTCTCTGCGTCAACGCGCGTCGTTTGAATTCCATAATGCCCGAAGCTGCGCGACTTCGTCCGGCTTGAGCTCCCGCCACTCGCCGCGTTTGAGCGCGCCGAGTTCCAGCGGCCCAAACCGCACGCGCCGCAGCAGAAGGACCTTGTGCCCCACGGCTTCGAACATGCGCCTCACCTGGCGGTTGCGTCCCTCATGGATGGTGACCAGAATGTCGGAAAACAGAGCTTCATCGCGCAGCACGCGCACCTGTGCCGGATAGGTTCTGCGCTCGTCCCCCTCCATGAACACGCCCCTGCGCAGACGGTCAATCTCCTCGTTGCTCGGGTTCCCCGTCACGCGCGCCAGATAGACCTTGTCAACCTCGCAGCTGGGATGGGTGAGATGCTGCGCCAGTTCACCGTCATTGGTCAACAGCAACAGCCCCTCACTGTCATAATCCAGCCGGCCAACGGGATAAATGCGCTCCGGGAAATCGCGGAAGCGGTCCATGACCGTCTCCCTTCCCTTTTCGTCGCTGACCGTCGTCACCTCGCCAATCGGCTTATGGTAGAGAATATAGCGCTTTCTCTCCTGAGGCCGCATGACCTGACCGTCAAGCTCGACCACATCGCCCGCTTCGACCTGCGTACCCAACTGATCGACCACCTGCCCGTTCACGCGCACGCGCCCGCTCAGGATGATCTCTTCGCATTTTCTTCTGGCTGCCACACCGCAGTCCGCCATATATTTTTGCAATCTCATGGTATCTCCTTATCTTTCCGCCCGCAGGCTGTTCATCTCACAAAGGCCAGTTGGCCATCACCCGCCGTACATCCAGCGTAACGCGACGGCTGTCCACCCGCTCACTGGCCACCACTTCACTGCTTGCGTACGTCTGTCCCGCGACGACCAGCCGCGCCGTGCCCAAATGCATACCGGGATACACGGGCGCCTGTATGCTCGAGGGCACATCCAGCACGACTTGGGCGCTCTCGCCTTCGCTGAGCGGCACGCTCAGGGCCGACATCAGGCACATGTCCACCCATTCCTGCTTGCCGCCCTCCACAGCAATATGCCCGGCCGACTCGGTCAAGCCGAGCACGCGCGTCATGCCGTAGGTGTGAAAGCAGGCGTCCAGCAGGCGCTCCGCCTCGTCAAACCAATCCGAACACCCGAGCACGACGCCCACCAATTCCATGCCATCCCGACTCGCCCCAAACACCAGGCAGCGCCCCGCCCGGCTCGTATAGCCGGTTTTAATTCCCGTCGCTCCCGGATATGAGGAGAGCAGCCGGTTTTTGTTGTTGAGTTGGCGGTCATAGTCTCTCCCTTCCCAGGGAATGCTCGCATGCTGGGTGGACACGAGCTGACGAAACGCCGCATTGCCCATCGCTTCCCGGGCAATGCGCGCCAGATCGTACGCCGTCGTATAGTGATTATCATCCGGCAGTCCGTGCGGATTGGCAAAATGCGTCTGCGTCGCGCCGATCTGCTTCGCCCGCTCGTTCATCATGGCCACAAAATCTTCTGTAGTTCCCCCAATGTGTTCGCTGATGGCAACGGCTGCGTCGTTTCCGCTGGCGAGCATCAGGCCCAACAGCATTTCCTCCAGCGTGAGCGTCTCGCCCAACGCCAGATAGATCGAAGTGCCCGGCACGCCAAACGCATTTTCCGAGCAGGTCACTTCATCCTCCGGATTCCCGTTTTCAATTGCCAACAGCGCTGTCATGACTTTTGTGGTGGAAGCCATGGGCAAACGCTCATACATGTTGTAGGAAAAGAGCACTCGCCCTGTCTCCATTTCCAGCACACATGCCGCAGCGGCGCTGGTCTCGCCTTCCGCCAAGACCCCATATTGATTATACAAAAAAAAGAGAGCGATGAAAAGCCCTACTGTCCATCTTTTCGTGCGAACCACCTCCTATTGGGTTTCGATCTCGCGGTCTATACGCCGGTTTTCTCTTGTTTTTTCCTGAGATTTTCAAAGTATTCCCTGTTTTTTAAAGCCGCCTGATCTCCTGGATGATATAACAATGCGCGCTCGTTCATTTCCGCCGCTTCCTGTGTCCGGCCGAGGTGGTCATAGCAAACGCACAGCTGCATCGCGGGAATATACCCATAAGCATCCTGCACAATGAAGCCCGATGACGCTTCCGGCTTTTCCGCTTGCATCGCCGCGCGATACCAGAATGCAGCAGCCTCCCATGCCCCTTCTTTGAACAGCGTATCCCCCAGAGCACAGAGCACCTCTGCCCGGGGTACGCCCAGGTCAAGCGCCTGCATATAGCATTCGCGCGCTTGCTGCGTCTTGCCAAGCTGCACAAGACACCGTCCACGCTGCAAAAACGCATCAATCCGGTTCTCTATCCACCCATCTCCCGCCAGGAATTCCGCAAACACCTGCTCGGCACGCTCCACAAATCCATTGGCCATCAACTCGCGTGCATAATAGTAGCGGTCCCTCGGCGCGAAGTCTCCCCCGCGTTCCCTCCACAGTTCGTAGATGGCCAGATTCCGTTTTGTGCTCTGTGCGCCGTGGTTGCCCGTGTGCGTGATCGCGATGTCCGCATGTGTGACATGCCCGCCGACCGCCATCGCTTCATGCACGACGCCCGCAAAGCGGAACCCCGCTTCCCGCCGCACGATTCTTTCCCGGTCAAAGACCATGGACGGCGTTCCGTCCGGGTTATGCGCATAGTGATACGGCATCATCACCGCGTCGATTTTTCCATCCAGTTGCTTTTTAAAGGCCAGAAGTTTTTCCCTTTCGCTGCGCTCGAGTACGTCATCGGCATCCAGCCAGAGAACATACGGCTTCGTCGCATAGTCCATGGAGACATTGCGCGCCTTCGAAAAGTCATCCTCCCATTGATAATCGTACACCTTGTCCGTATAGCGCCTTGCAATCTCCTTCGTCGCATCCGTCGATCCCGTGTCCACGATGACGATTTCGTCCACAACCCCCTGTACGCTCTCAAGACACTTGGCCAGATTCCCTTCTTCGTTTTTAACGATCATACACAGCGAGAGTTCCACAATGCATGCCCCCTTATGCGGCGCTCACCAGCTGCCGCGTTCTCTCATAGACTATGCCGGGGAGCAGAAAACAAGTTCCCCCATTTTCCCCCGAGAAAGAGGTGTCGCTTTTGCCATTCTATGTTGCAAACCCTCGCGGCCGGCAACGGAGCGCAAACGGTGTCCCCGAAAACGTAAATTGTTCCGGCTGTGGGAATTGTCTCAACTGCCCCAATCCCTGCTGCATCAACCCTGAATGCCAGCAAGGCGAAACGGGACCGCAAGGACCTGTTGGACCGCGTGGACCGCAGGGACCTGTCGGACCGCAAGGGCCACAGGGACCTCAGGGAGCCATTGGTCTCACAGGCCCCACGGGTCCGACTGGCCCAACTGGCCCGACCGGCCCGACCGGTCCCACTGGCGCTACCGGACCCACTGGCCCAACTGGCC
Source organism: uncultured Clostridia bacterium (assembly GCA_944363005.1). Classification (GTDB taxonomy): domain Bacteria; phylum Bacillota; class Clostridia; order Christensenellales; family Aristaeellaceae; genus Ventricola. The sequence goes on from CALVTV010000161.1 coordinate 8,760, forward strand.
CGACCGGCCCGACCGGTCCCACGGGGCCCGCTGGTGTAGCTGGACTCTCCGGCGCCACTGGACTCTCCGGTGCTACCGGACCCACTGGCCCAACTGGCGCTACCGGACCCACCGGTCCCACTGGTGCTACCGGACCCACTGGCCCAACTGGCGCTACCGGACCCACCGGTCCCACTGGCGCTACCGGACCCACTGGCCCGACTGGCGCC